>JBQCGN010000240.1:0-9586 GCA_051955655.1 Candidatus Nitrosocosmicus sp.
TTATTCTTTTCCTACTGTCAAAAAAACCGATGCATGGTCAGGAGTTGGCTACCGAAATAGCAAATAGAAAGGGCGAAAAAAAATTGAGCCCCGGAACAATATATCCAGCATTAAAGAGTCTTAGAGAGATGGGTTTTATATCCGAAGAAAAGATTGGTAAGACCATCGTGTATAACCTTACAACCAGTGGAGACAATGCTTTGAAAATTGCAAAAAGAAAATTTGTCAAGACTTTTTTTGGCGTGTTTCATGAATGAGGATAAAATAATGCATTTTATATTTGAAGAACATTCAACCATCCCATACTAATAATTAAGTAAAAAATTTTATTTAAAATCATTATTTTTTTACTTTATCAAACTCTTTTTGAAACTCATTAATTTGGTGTTATTATGTGGCAAGCACTTGTGGAAAATATAATCTTATCAGAGGACCAAATAATCCTAATCCATTCATTTATCTTTGAGAATCTGCTAGTGATTTATCTTTTTTATATCCTTTTATTCTTCCATTTTGATGGTGTTTGTAGTTGACCAAGTGAAAATTAGCCGCTATTATTTGATGTTGTAGGATATTACCTAAACCCATTAAGAAAGTTATCTATCAATTTGTGATTACATACATTTACTTTATCATAGTGTGGAGGAATGTCCCATGTTTGACTGAAATTATATAATTTGTCTTGGCATTGGTCTGCCGCAGAAGCATTAAAGAGAATTGTTGAGAGGATCTTACAGCCGTTTAAAGTCTCACTCAGACTATCGTTTAATCCTGTATAGTTGATTTGGCCATTTGGCAATAAAATGGGGGATGGTTTTAAGTTCTCTAATGAAGAAGGAGATTGTTGCACATCTATGATCAAAAGTGCATTTGCAGATAACAAAAATAGTGTTGTTATTTATGCAAAATAGATTTGTATTTTTCTAGAGTATGCCGTGATTATTATAAAACTATTGATAATATAATATAGCAATTTATTTGCTGTTATCGATAAGATTCAAAAGTATATTAAAAAAGAATCAAAGATGATTGTATAGACTTTATATATACACAACTAATGAAAGTAAATTACTTGTTTAAAAAGCCAAATAATCATCGAAACCAAAATGATAGCCAATACCAAGAAAAATACTCCTTTTGAGATCATCTTCTAGATTCATTATGAAAGTATAATATAATAACATACTTACTCTCTTAATTTTGCAATGAAAATCTTCCGCATGTTATGAGAAATATTAATGAATTTAACATACCTACTGGAGATTCACATGGCTATGAAATATTGTATTTCGGCGTAAATCTTATACTCATGTTTGATTATAGACTTGCTTTTGACATAGAAGTACAGAATTCAGATAACGAAATAGAAATTCTAATACTTGGCCGAAAAGATATTCTCGCATGGAAAGAAAATAATGATATTTCTCAAATTAAACTATATTATTGCAAGAATGGCCTAAAAATTAATGATGTATTTAAGCCTACTATAAGTGATGCATATGCATTTGTAATAAATAACCGGAAGTCTTCCATTGGTCAAAAAGCAAAAAAAGTTGAGGTTGTTTTAACTCATAATTGGCAGCAGGAGGTCAAAGAATCTCAATTAAAGGAGCATATTAAAAAATAGACTAGGATTTTAAGTAAACAGTTTTTGAAATAAGTAAAAAGTATAGAAAATGCTCTCAAGTTAGTATATTATTTTCATATTGCAGTAATGAGCAGATAGATTAAATTATTGTTAAATGCGCTTCAATTTACATCTCTTTCTTGCAAGTAAAACAGTCATCCAAACCTTATCTCTATAGTTCATATATTGAATTGTCTCTTTGAAAATACTTTTCTGAAATATGAAATACAAAGGATCACGTAGTTTCAGAAACTAGAAAAGTCTAAGATACCGGTTCCACCAGTTATTGAAGAGCGTTTACCATATTAGTTTAAAAATTAAGATAAAAATAGATAAAAATATTATAGTTAAAAGACATATATAATATAATCAAATTTTGAAAATATTTTTGATATTTATCAGATAGAAATTCGTTCATTAAATAAATAATATCCATTCAGTGCATTAATCGAGAGTATGTATGTCAGCTATTCTGATTTAGATCCAAAAGATACATTGGAGGATTTTATCTCTCTACCTTTGAAAATAAGAATTGGTCAAGGTATTATTCTAAATTCTTCAGATTTTGTATATCAAGTAATTCCTTCTAATACTATTCCTTGGAACTCTGATACTCCTACTCGAAGCTGTTTTATTTCTTTATACTCATCGGAATTCCTAAAATCAAGAACATCCTTTCGTGAGGGCCATTCAAATACCACTGCACGCTCCCAAGGAAATGTTCCATCGACAACTTCAGGTGAACCTTCTGCTATCTTGCGTCCTCCTCTCTTATGCATTAAAGGCCCGACAGCTTCTAAATATTTTTTAAATTTTTCCAAATTAGTAACATTATAATAAACTATAAGATATGCAGGCATAAATAATGTATTTTGTCAACATATACTTCTTATAAATGGTTGTTGCAACCGAGCAATTAATAATCCTGCTTAAAATAAATACAATTTATAATAGATTCTATCAAACCCTCCTATATAGACAAATTAAACTCCCCAAGTTAAAGCTAAAATGTAGATGAACCATGCTATCATGAGGTCCCCTTTATTAAAAGTAACCATAATTGAAATAATATTATCAAAAATAACTGTTAATACTATCATATTGTTAAATGATAATATAGTAAGTAATGAAATACGCCTATAAAATAAAATATATCTTCGAAGTTTGAATAGTGTGAGTAATAAATTATATTTGATGTTATTTTTAATATCTTTTCTTATTATTATTGCTACTACCTTTTGCTTTGGTCAACCAGAACAAGTAATAGCTCAGCGGACTACTACTTATTCCGTACATTCTATGGTTATGAATAAAACAACTACACAACAACAACACAGTATTTCTTTACTTGAAACAAATGATAGTAATATCCTTAAAATCAAATTCTTAGCTAACGATATATCTAACAGACTCTATACAATTGCTTCAATTTTAGAAAATACAAGCAAATTATCTGATGTGAAAAACATTCCATATGCAAATTCCATTAACAAGATATTGCACGGAATTCCAGATAATTTGGATACATCGAAACGAAAAATAGCACAGCAAATTATATCCCAGCATACCAATAGCAGCTTTATATCTATAGCTTTTCTATTATCTAATGGCGACATATACATGGTTGAACCATACGATCGTCAGCTAAAACTTCCATCTAATAATCTATCTCACAGAGACTATTTTATAGGTGCAGTTACTACTCACAAACCCTATCTTAGTAAAGTTTTTACTACCCCTGTTAATGGCTCTAATGTAGCAACAATATCGGTCCCAATTTATTCTATAGTAAATAATTCTAATAGTAATACATCTCTAATTGGAACTTGGAATGGAAATATAAATATCAATAGCATTTTTCAACAGGCAATCAATGATGAATTATCTAGTTTTCCTAAAAATAGTAACGCGAGCAATAATTACAATGAACACATTTTTCTCGTAGATGATGTAGGCAATATAGCGGGTCAATATGGGCAATACAATACTAAATTCTTTACAGATCAAAGTTTTAGAGAAGCAATAACTGGGAAACATGGTTCTAAAGTAGAGATAGAAAACAATAACAAAACAATAATTAACTATTATCCAGTAAAGTTCTATTCAACAACTTGGGCTGTTCTTATTATTAAATCTATTTCTTAAACTATTTTGTTCAAATATATGTTTTACATCATGTTCTAAAAATAAATATAATTACTCTCAACTGCTTAAAGAAAATGCTTTGCTAGCATCATATCTCATAATTTTAAATATTAAAATACAATGATAGTCAAATAATACTAAAACAGAAATCTAAAAAGATAATATTAAATTTTATTTTATTTTATTTAATTAAATTTAATTGAGTTGCATATGGTATCCTATTTCAGAACACCTATTTGGAAGTAATGTAAACTATCTAAATCTTTGCTAAAGATCATAAAAAAGATAATCTGATCGAAAAATGAAATTATATGGTATAATGATAAAGAAATATGAGACGTTTTAATATTTGTATTGGATGCAACTTTTATTTAGAAAGATCAACAAATTCATATCCTTTGCTTTGAGTATCGAAAATGATTATTCTTCCAATTTGATCAAAAAGTCCCGATATGCTAGTATTTTTTCTATGTGCCGGTCCAGGATTAAGCACAAATGTTTCTTTGATGTCTTTTATCATCCCTGATGATTCTGGTTGTCTTTTGTGGGTAAGTCCGCAAACCAAGATATTGTATTTTTTGCTATTTATCAAAGTTTTCTTTATTTCCTTACTTGTTCCATGATAAATTCCAAATATTAATCCGTCTAAAGTTATTTCACCCATCTCTCCTTTGAGTTCACCATTTATATCCAAAAAGTCTTGCAAGATTTCTACTCTTTCTATATCATTATTGCCCAAGACCCCGATTAATTTTGAGTTCAACTTTTTAAATTCTTTGGTTACTCCAGAAAAAATATAATCTCCTGCATGGATAACATATTCTACTTTTTCTTTGTTAAATATCTCAATAGCTTCTTGAACATTTTCTATATCATCATGAGTATCCGATATTATACCAATTTTCATAATATTGTTTATTGTGTGTATTATTTATCTTGGATATTGTAACTTAAATTAAACTAATGTCTTCAACATTTTATTACCATTGATATGCCACAAATATATCGCGATCATAGAAAACCTGATGGAGATCCAATGTTTGGTATCATATATGGTTTGAATTATTTTATGACAATAAAAGGAATTGAAAAGGATAATTATATATTAAAAATAGTTTTAGCTCATAATAATAACGATTATACATCAACATATACTCAAGTTCGTAAAATAGTACTTAATAAGTTGATAAAACAATACTTTATATAATAATTAATAAAATATTAATATCATCAAAGAATAACTTTATCTGAAGATTATTATAATAGGGAATTAATGGCCTTAACTTTGCAGAGCCTTTATTACTTGCAGTTATGGTAATTGTATTTATGAATGAAAGTAAGTATTCCATAAATTTGTTTTCTAATTTTGTAATACTATCTTTAACTTTACTAATTATGTTTGCATCCTCCTCTACCAATATTTTATCTTCTCAAGCCCAATCAATTACAAATAACGTAACAGAAAACAATACAGAAAATAATCAAAAATTTGGGTTTGATTCTGAATCTAAACCATATGGAATACCTTATGCTGAATGGACCAGCCAATGGTGGCAGTGGGCTTATTCTGTCCCTCAAAACATCAATCCAGCTTATGATAATATGGGAAAATATTGTTCAGAAAGTCAAAGCGGTCCTGTTTGGTTTTTAACATCTGCTTATAAACATTCAGTTGATAGATTTTGCTCAATTCCGTCAGGAAAATCTATTTTGCTTACAATACTTAATTCAGAATGCTCTTTTGCAGAATTTCCTAATCTTAAAACTGAAAATCAATTAAGACAATGTGCCAAACAAATGCAAGACTCTGTTGTGAGTTTACAAGCAAGTATCAATGGAACCAATATTTTAGGATTAGATAAATTTAGAATACAATCACCTTTATTTAATTTTATACTCCCTAAAAATAACATACTGGGCCTTGCACCTCAGACAACAACTGCTGTTTCAGATGGTAATTGGGTTTTTCTTAAACCCCTGCCAATAGGCAACTATATAATTTCATTTAAAGGCGGTTTAAAAAATATTTCTTCTATTGATAAAAATACACCTGATAATTTTACTTTTGCTGGTCCTTATGGATGGGATAATAAAGTTAATTATTACATAGACATAGTAAAATAATCTGATAATCATTTTGATGAAATCAAATACCAATAAATGGATGTATCTAATCAATTTGGAAAATAAACTTGTAAGAAAAGACGGTCGGATAGAAATGGCACTCAAATCACCTAGATCTTAAACTGCTATGTGTAATGATAAAGCATTAAAAATGTAAAATTTGAGAAAATATTTCTTTTAATGATTTTTTTTCAATCAAATTCAATTAAAAATAAAAATAATAACTATACTTTTGCTCCCTTACATATTTTTATAATGTAAATATGATATATTGTCGTTGAGTCAGGTAAAAAAAATTCCAAATGGATATCATTCGATTACACCTTATCTTAATATAAAAAATTGCATACAGGCAATAGAGTTTTATAAAAAAGCGTTTGAGGCCAAAGAAAAATTTCGGATGACAACTCCAGATGGAAAAACAATAGCTCATGCAGAACTTCAGATAGGTGATTCTTTATTGATGATGGCAGACGAAATGCCCCACATGCAAAATAAGTCTCCTACAACTTTAGGCGGAACTTCAGGAGGAATATTTCTGTATGTAGAGAATGTGGACAAAACGTTTAACCAAGCTGTAGCAGAAGGTGCAAAAGTTTTGGACCCAATTAAAGATCAATTTTGGGGCGACAGACATGGTGCTATCGAAGATCCTTTTGGACACGTGTGGTCTATATCTACACACATAAGGGACATTAGTCCTGAAGAATTAAAAAAAGGAGCAGAGGAAGATTTTTCAAGAATGTGTAAAGAGGACAACAAAACAGATCAAAGATGAAGTTATAGAAGTCAAATCCTCGTCTTTGAGGTAAAAAAATTAGTTGAAGACTCATCCGCATCAATATCTTTGAAAAGATTTTTGAATTGCCAATTTTTTATTTATATTAAATTAATTTTATCTGCAATTGAGAAACCCAATGATATTGTGCATTCTCTTGTCTGTATATATTCATATGATTACAAAATAAGTTAGTGAAATTAAATGGATTGAGAGTTTGTTGTGAAATCTTACATTATTTTATATTTTTACCTTCGATGCTATTTACTATTTCAGGTTGTATTAATTTTGCAAATACTTGGTATGAAACAAGAAATGGAGTCCCTGACTGAGACCATAATGCAACACCGCTAGCAACAAAAGGAATAGATGCAGAGTAAAATGGCGTTGATGTGCCATAATTTGGGGTTATTCCTGCTATTATTTGCAATCCTGTTTGATTGAGCTTGTGATGAGGTATTATATCGCGTATCCAGAGGGGAACCGATCCTCCGTATTTTTTAAAGTCTATGTTTGATATTGTTTTATTGTCCATTGGAAGTTTTTGCAAAAGCCCTATACCAACTGGTTGGCTGGCAGAGAAAGTTAAAACTCCTGAATATGATTTTCCATCATCCCTATGAGGTAGAATTACTGCAACTTGTGCTGTCTCATTATGTCTTGCTTGTGATGATGTTACTATACCTTGTCTTACTATTGTCTGTTCTGTATCTGTTTGATTGTTATTTGTAGTCGTTTTAGATAAACTTGAGCTATTATTGTTGGTGTTGGTATTGGTAGCATTAGCCTGAGCAAATACTTGTTGAAATAAAAATGAATTATTTTTTTTTACAAAAATGCCCTTGTAAATAAAAGGACTTGAAATCATTAAAACGCTTATCAAAGTTAATGAAGCAATAATGAATAAATTTGATTTTGTCGTTGACATTCAAAGGTATACCTGGAATAAATTAGATAAAGATTGTGGTCCCTAGAAAAAGGTGGTGAAATACAGGTTGTATATTTTAAAGAGGCTTAAATTTATCTTATGTTGAAAATTATATTTAATGTAATTCAAATCTTGATTTTTTTTAATTTTTAAACAAAAGGTATAAAATAATCTTATCATAAGTATTAAACAGATTTAAAATCTTATTTGCTATACATGCACCAATAGATTCGATCCACATTGCTTGTACGAGTCTCTATCATACACTCTAACGGAATAGGATATAAGAAGGGAGTAATTTGTATTATATTATTAAGTTTTCAACGATATGAAAAATATATTTCCCAAATGAATTGTAAAGTAAATGAATAACTCTGTTGCCTCTTGTGGTAATTTTATTTGAACACATGACAAAAATACCATATTATATTTTTAGAAATATGGTATACTTCCATTACGAAACCTTGATACAAATAATATCTATCAAAAATTGACAGTTATTAGAATCTATGACTTTAAATACGGAAAAATATTTTGTATTTGTTTTTTCACATCTTTTGGCATATTTGGATCATCTATTATCATATGTAAATCATCTCGATTAATACATAATCCATCTTTATTGATTTTATAAAACCAGTCTATATTAATAGGGCTTATTACAACGGTTTGCTTTATACATCCTTTCATTGCGCAGGTAGTTAGATCATCTTTACTAAAACAGATATGGCCCATTTGACATTCATAAATCATAACTGTATTACAAATACAAACTATAAAAATATCCGTTAGAATTTAAATTTATTTTTTAGCGATGTAATTATAACGAAGCTAGTGCCAACATTCCTAAACTAAAGGTAACTTAATTATATTATACTAATTAAAATAAAATATTGACATCAATACAAAATCAAATAGAAATTAATGCTCCAGTAGAACGAGTTTTCGAATATTATACCAATCCAGATAATATTAAAGAATCGTGGCCTCGTGACATTGTTAAAGATTCAGAAAATTTGTCCGGGCAAAAAAGTGAAGAAGGCTCTGAGATGAAAGTTACAGGCGAGTACATGGGAAAGAAAGATGAAATGACACTTGAGGTCGTAGAGAAAGAACAAAATAAAAGACTAGTTACAAAACAAACACAAGGTCCATTTCAGAAGTGGGAGAGCATCCAAGAATTTCAAAGCAGTGGTAACAACTATACCAAAGTTAATCATACCATAAATTACGAACTGCCAACAACTGGAAAGATTGCAAATATATTAACAGGCAGTCAAGCCGAAAATAAAATAAAACACGGAATAGAGCAAGCTGCTCAATCAGTGAAAGAGAGATTGGAGTACACCTGATTAGTAAAATTGATTAATCTAGAACGAGAAATACCAATATTTTTTATTGATGGGCAAAAGAAATGAGTTTACAAAAACCAATACCATTATTGACATTTTTCCTTAACTATTATGTAGTAGTAGTAGTATCAGGAGAGAAAAAATAAAAAATGAGCATAACTCATAACAAAGACATTGAATCTCCAGAGCTCCAAGCTAATATTGTAGAGCCAATATTAATATTGTGCATAAATAAATCTTCTATGTTTGAAATATCTTGGAAGATACAAACAATGTTATCGTTACCTTCTTACATTATTAGAAACTATTTATTTTACTTGATTGACTATGAAGTTATTTCATATGATGGTCAGAAAAGGACTTTTACAATAACTGACGGAGGATATGAATTGCTTGATATGATTGAAAAAGAATTAATACAAGAGAATAAGGATATAAAAGATATTTCAATAGTCTTTGAAAGTAAATGATAAATTAAAGTTTCTATTTATTTATATGTCTCTTTATATTTTTCTTTAGAAAAAAACATTTTTAATTTCTATTAAATGGATTAAGGTGTATCCAAAGAATAACAAATTTGTCACTTCACTAAATTTATGGTATATTATGATCCATCATATCCTTTCTTTCAC
>JBQCGN010000241.1:0-2546 GCA_051955655.1 Candidatus Nitrosocosmicus sp.
ATTATGTTAAGCCAATCTTTTTACTAATTTCTTCAAATCCTAAATCTTTTGTATTTAGAAATCTCGTTTTAGTCACATAGATCATTCATATATGCACCAAAGTTCTTTAAATCAATAAAAGTAGAAATCAATCATGATAAGGTGATGTGTTTAAGGCTTAACTTGTGCATAAAATTTAGTTTTTCATTATATGGTTTTTGCTAATTTATTTTTATTTGCAACAGTCAAAAATTATGTTTAAATAATAATAATTAATCAAAGATAATGCCTAAAACTGTAATGAAACATCATAAATTGTTTCCCTTGTTCCCATATGTCTAATTATTGTCTGAAATTCTTTTTTATTTGATGAAACAAGAATCTCAAGTTTTCCTGTACCGTTTTTAATGAGATCTTTATTGAATTTCAATAAATTTTTTGTTTCTTTTGCAGCATCAGCTGAAGAATCAATAATTTTTACTGATGGCAAAAGTTCTTCTAAATAATTTTTTATAAATGTTAATTGCTTACTTTATAAAACGACTGTATCTATAGATTTGTCAAAACTTGATCTTAATGTTTTTTCAATTGTTCTATATGCAAGTGTTTTATCTAGTAAAAAAGACCCATTTTCTATTATTTCAATTATATCAGAAGAATCTATTTTGGTAATAAATATATCTTGAGGTATTTCTCTATTTACTAAAAAATTAAATTCTCTGCTGTTTAATAACCCATTGGAACCCATTATTGCTATATGCTTTTTCTTAGTTATTTTTACTGCCTTTTTAAGTGGAGGTCTTGTTGGTATAATATCTATTGAAAAGTTATTTTTAATTTCTTCGAAAACCTGAACCGATGGAGTTATGGAAGCCATAATTATAAGTTTAGGCCGGTATTTTTCTAAAAATTTAATGGATTTTATCATTATTGATTTCAATTGATCCTTGGATTTTTTACCATAAGGAAAATTCATTGTATCTGCAAAATACAATATGTTTTCTGCGGGAGCATTTTTTCTTAATTCTCTTACGACTGATAGCGATCCAAGACCTGAATCAAAAACTGCTATAGGGTGAAATAACATTTCAAATAACCTTATATAATTTATTAAAAACTATATTATTATTTATCTTGTTTTACAACAACTTCCTGATGGAATATTATATCCGTGTGGACATATTTTAGGATGCTTTAATAAAGTACATAAAGCCTCAGTAAATATTTCCTTCATATGATGTTCAATTCCGCAAACCATTTCTTCATCAATATCTATTTTTAAAGCGTCTTTCATCAAGACTTCTAACAGCCTAGTATTACGAATCATTTTCTTCCCAATTTTTTCTCCATCATCAGTCAGAACAACTATCGAACCCTTTTTGTAGTCAATTAGTCGAGAGTCATTTAATTTATGAAGCATTTGCACAACCGAGGGCTGAGTTACATTCAACACCTTTGCAATTGAACTAACTTTTAACTCTTGACCACTTTCTATAATTGACCACATTGCCTTCAAATACATTTCAACATGTTCAGCTTCTGCAGTTCCAATATACAGCTGTTCGGGTAATTTAGAGTTTTTCGAAGAAATATTCAACTACAAATATTATATTATATTTAATTATTTTTTAACTTTGTTAATAGATTATTGATTTTATACTGATAAAAAGGGATAGATCTAGTATATATTTAATCATATGAGGATCCTGTATTTTATATCTTTTATTTCAAGAACTTTTTTCATAAGATGTAGGTTATCTAGAATAATGCCAATAAATAAAATAAAATAATCATTTTGTTCTTTTTTCTTTTTCTGTAACAGAATTAATTGCATCCGGAGACATATCCTTTATCGATTCATTGGATATCTTTTTTTTAAATTTTTTCGAGATATCTTTTGGTTTGAAAATTGCTCCCATAGTGCTATATGGTTATTGAAAATTATAAATTTTTATATTATTTTTATTTAGTCAAGATTTGTCTAATGTTTTTGTAACGGATCATCATTTGTATTTGGATGCCACACCTGATGAAGTTTGCCTTTTTGTCCAATAATTTTATCTATCTCCTTCCAATTCATTAAATTTATATCTACTCTGGCAAGATAACAAGTCCCCATTATTTCTATTCTATTTGTTAATTTTTCAATCAAATTCTCTACTGAGGGATTATGTCCTACTATTAATACTCTATTACAGCTGTCAGGGGTGTTGCCTAGAACCTTTGTATACTGTTCTGCTGAATTTCGATAATATAGTGATGGATCTTGGTTTATTTTTCCTTTATATCCTGAAGACCCTGCTACTATTTCTGCTGTATGTATTGCTCTTTTTGCAGTTGAGCTTATTATATAATCAGGTACAAGATCAATATGTTTTAATAGTTTTCCTATTTCGGATCCTTCATCTTTTCCTCGCTTATTGATATCTCTATCGTGGTCAGATATTTCATTAATTTTTTCAATGGCTTTGCCATGTCTTAAGATAAGGAGAATTTTTTTATTACTAGATAATATCAAATTTTATTCTTTGATTTATTTATCGTGGTATAATAATAATAAGTAGTTT
>JBQCGN010000242.1:0-4042 GCA_051955655.1 Candidatus Nitrosocosmicus sp.
CGATAAGAATGTCTTTGCTAATAATTCGCTGATCACCATTTGTGTCTACCTGAACAACCAAACCCCTCAGGCCCGCTTTATCGGCCGGTCCGTTTTTTGCAACAGTATCAATTAATACACCTTTATAATTTCTTGGAAGACCAAACATTTGAGTCAAATCAGGCGTAAGTTTAGAACCTGAAATTCCAAGCCACGGATGTTGATACGTACCGTCATTGATTAACGAGGGAACTACTCTCAATACATCATATGAAGGAATAGCAAATCCAACACCTGTATATGCACCAGTATTTGAATAAATAGCAGTATTCATGCCTATTACGGCACCACCTAGATCAATCAATGGACCTCCTGAATTGCCAGGGTTTATTGCTGCGTCTGTTTGAATTACATTAGGAATAGAATATCCCGAATCAGAGTTGGGTAATAGCCTTCCAATTTGGCTTACAATACCAAAAGTTAGTGTATTATCTAAACCATAAGGATTTCCAATTGCAAGAACCGGATCTCCAACCTTTAAATTTGTAGCATTAGAAAAGACTACAGGCACGAGATTTTCATTTATCGGATCTACGAGTTTTATCACGGCTACATCCGCATAAGGATCTGTTCCCACCAATTTTGCTGAATACGAATTACCATCATTAAATGTAACCACGATATTGGTAGCAGAACTGACAACATGATAATTTGTTATAATGTATCCTGATTTATCATATACAAATCCAGAACCATATTTAGTAGGAATCGTATTTACTCCATTACCCGTATCAAACAGCTGACTTGATGAGTCACCAGAGGGGGATTTATACTGTGTTGTAATTTGCACAACAGAATCTTTTACCTTATTAAAAGCATTATTTAAAGAATCATTTCCATTACCAAACAATCCAGGAATTAGTGCTTGTTTTTGTTTTTGTTGTTGTTGAGCAGTAACAAATAAAGGATCAAAAGCGATACTTGTTAATATCAGCAAGGAAAAAAGAAAGAAAAAATATTGTTTACCAAAAGAAAATCTCATTGATGATATTTACAATATTTAATATTTATATTTAAAGGAGCAGTAGGGTGAGAAGAAATAATATAAAGAGGTAGACGAAGAATTCGAAAATGAGGCCAATAACTAATCTTTATTCTTTTGATATTTTGTCTTTAAAATTTAAAAGATAGAATTTACAAGTAAATGTAAAATAATGTCTCTTTTAGAAGGTGAAAATCAACAAGGAGAAGATAAAGTAGTGATAGTAAAGGATTTAAATGTCAGAAATGGATCTGACATTATTTTAGATAAAGTCTCTTTCGAAATAAAAAAAGGAGATTTTTTAGGAATAATTGGGCCTAATGGAGCAGGAAAAACAACGCTTTTTAAATGCATGTTAGGATTGAACAAAAATTTTACTGGTACAATAAAAATTTTTGATAAAGAAATAAAAAAAGAGCCTAAAGAAATATATAAAAATATTGGATATATACCTCAATCAAACAACCTTGATCATCAATTCCCTGCAACTGTAAATGAAGTTATAGAATTAGGCGCAATAGGTAAAAAGATCAGCAAAGAGAAAAAGAAAGAAATAATAGATTATACGGGTATTTCAGATTATCTTGATAAAAGAATAGGTAATCTATCTGGGGGCCAGCAACAAAGAGTAATGATCACAAAAGCATTAATCAATGAACCGGAACTTTTAATTTTAGATGAACCAGGTACAGCAATTGACACAAATATTTTAAGGTTATTCTATAAATTATTGACAAAGTTAAATAAAGAAAAGAAAATTACAATTATCTGGTCCTCCCATGACCTTGATGCTGTTAACTTATTATCAAACAAGGTAGCATGTATATACAAAAAATTATTATTTCATGGTGGATCTGAAGAGTTTTTTAGCAATGAAAATAACATTAAAAAATATACAGAAGCAGCTATGCACATACATATCAAAAATCATTTCCATTAAAACTTCAACAAACGACAACTAACTACAAACTATCAAATGGAACAAAAGCTTATAGTTATTGGAATGAATATTCAAGACCTGCATCAATCTGTTTTTTTATCTTTACCTGCAACTTTATCTTGCTCAATTACTTGTACCTCTTTTGTCCTTTCTTTGACAAAAGAGGCAAATAACGTGAAACACGGAGATGAAGGATAAATTTGAAGGAGGAAGAAACAAGTTCTGCCATAAATAAAGCAGGCAAGACAAGAAGCATTACTTTCAGATTGGAAAGCTCTATAATTGAGGAGCTTCAAACCGAAGCTGAATATAGAGAAACATCTTTGAATGTGCTCATTAATCAGATATTAAGACGATATTCAAATTGGGAAAGATATGAAGGAAAAATGGGGATGTTACCGATACCTAAAGTAATACTTATCAGTTTAATGGATGAAATAATGAAGATTGGAAAGGAAAATGGAATAGAGGATATTACTTCTTTCAGAAGAGCTCTAATAAAAGAACTTTCACAGATTGCATTTACTTTCTTAAAAGACTCTGTACTGTTAATTAAAAAAAACTATAATTTGATAACGGTGTTAGAAGTTCTTGAACAATATATGAAAGTCGTTGGAATTAACTCTGATCATAGAATTGAAGAAGATGGCAAACATATCTACGTCATTCAGCATAGGTTAGGAGAAAACTGGGCTTTATTTATAAAAGAATTTTTAATTCTGTTATTTGAGAACTTGGGCAAAGTAAAGGTGGACATTTCAAATACTCAAAATACTACAGTTGCAAAAGTTTTTATTAACTTATAGTTAAAATAAAATAAACAAATTCAAAAGAGTCTTTCTATTTGATGTTATTTTTAATTTAATTTAATTTAAGAATATCTGGTCAGAGGCAAAATATTTAAAAAAAATATTAAAGGGAACATCAAAATCGAAAAAAGAAAAACACATTTTTTCCCATACATATTTTCTTTTCTTTTCCTTAACCTTTATCATCAATTTTTCTTCTTCTATCTATATTCAACAACTATATCTTTTGTGTAGTTAATCTTAAAGCCTGCAGATTATTCTGTTTTAAAACCAATTGATAATAATTAAGCACATTATCTAAATACAACCGTCGCTATCGAAAAGTATTGTTGTTATGGCGAGTTTATTACGCAATAAGAAAAAACAACTACCTAAAAGTATCCACCATAATGATTGTTACATGTTCTATACTAGCAGCTATTTTAAATATAGAAAGTAATAGCTGTGTAACAAAAATAAATTCACTGGTAAACGAATTGAAAAATAAAACAGGTCAACAGCTACAGCAACCTCAACAGCAGCAGCAAAAACAAATAACACCACAACAGGCATTTGAAAATCAAAGTGAAAAAGAAAAAAGAGACTCATTTGCACTGGTGCAGCACTGTTTTCTTATTACCAATCTATATGTTTACACTCTGTATGGAATAATTATTGGTGTAATAATTATTATAATATGGTACATAAAATACAAAAGTATTTGGAGCAAAGGAATAAAAAAAATCGACAAATAAAATTTCTACCAAATTCTATGAATAATGTATATATTGTTATTTGTTTCTATGTGGTAAAAAACTATAACACAACAACTTTTTTTCATATCGGCAAACAAATAACAGTAGAATTTGGTTGAAAAAAAGAAAATTAATTGCATAGATTTTTAAATAATTTAAATTTAAAGTTAAACTATACATATTGTCTGACAATGATTCCATCTTAGAACTGGTTAAATCCTCCTATTCCACCGTACCAATATATAAAGAAGTATACTGTGGAGTTCCTGAAAATTATAGACACATAAAAACTTTGGGTGAACTTTTAGAGAGCAATTATAAATATCGTTCAACCAAAGTTCAGCTAAGAGAAAATCTAATATCAAAACTAAAAGATAATGAAAATCCTTTTAATGGAATAATTGGTTTTGAAGAAACAGTCATTCCTGCGATAAAAAGGGCGTTATTAGCTGGACACGACATAATATTTGTTGGTCACATTGGTCAAGGCAAAACCAAATTAGCAGAAATGATTTCAGAAAACCTTCTTTCACCAATT
>JBQCGN010000243.1:0-3516 GCA_051955655.1 Candidatus Nitrosocosmicus sp.
CAGCAAGCTGAAGCTGAAGCAATAAAGCAAAAAGCATTGGCAATGTTGTTGGATTCCCAAGCAAGACAAAGACTTGCTAATATAAAAATGGTGAAACCTGATCTGGCTGCCGCGGTAGAAAACTATTTGATAAACGCCGCAACTAGCGGGCGATTGAATAGAGCGTTAACAGATAGTGAACTTAAACAGATTTTATTGAGCATACAACAACCCAAAAGAGATTTCAAAATCAACAGACTTTAACTACTACTACTACTCCTTCCAAATCATTAATCTTTTTATATTATTTTTGAGTATTAAAATTGAGTTAACTATATTAAGCTTTTAAAATTACTTTTCTGCATGAAGGCAGCTGTATTTAGAGAATATAATCAAGATCCTACAAAAGTAGTAAAAATTGAGGATATTGATGTACCAAAAATAAAGCCAAATGAAGTTTTGATAAAAGCAGAATCATCTGCATATAATTACAATGACTTATGGGCTATCTGGGGAGACCCTGTAAAAACTCCTCTTCCTCATATTTCTGGCAGTGACGTTGCAGGCACTGTAGTTGAAGTTGGAGAAGATGTGACCAAGTTAAAAGTTGGTGATAGAGTTGTATCTCACTCAAATATGAGTTGCAGAGTGTGTGAATTATGTACTTCTGGAAAAGAGTACGACTGCAAAGATAGAATGATATGGGGATTTCAAACTGGACCGTTATGGGGAGGATTTGCTCAATATACTCATCTACCAGAAGTTAACGTATCTAAACTTCCAGAAAATGTTTCATTTGAAGATGCAGCTGCAATGTCTATGGTAGGAATGACTGCCTGGCATATGCTAGTAGGCAGAGCAAAAATCAAACCGGGTCAAACAGTTCTAGTAATGGGTGGAACTAGTGGTGTAGGTATGGTGGGTATTCAAATAGCTAAATTATATAATTGTAATGTAATAGCAACTGCTGGAAACCAACAGAAAATGGATAAATGCTTAGAATTGGGGGCAGATAATGTTGTGAATCACAGAGAACCTGACTGGTATAAAAAAGTCAGGGAAATTACAAAAAAACAAGGAGGAGTTGATGTTGTGTTTGAACATATTGGAAAAAATGTATTTCCACAAGAAGTTTCTTTACTTAAAATGGGTGGTACTTTAGTTGCTACCGGAGCTACTACTGGCTATGATTCTACAATTGATTTGAGATATTTGTTCTTTAAAGGAACCAATCTACTTGGATCTACCCAAGGAACTAAAGCAGAACTAGACCAGGTAGTTTTATGGACAAGTAAGGGAAAATTAAAACCAATAATACATACAACCTTGCCATTTTCAAATATGGTTGAAGGTCATGTTATGATGGCGGGGGCCGAACAGATAGGTAAAATTATAACCTCCCCTCAAAAACTTTAATTTTTTTATATTTTTTCGATATAACGTGAGTAAATCTAGAAGTTTAATTTTCATACCTGGCAATAACCCTAGGTTTCTAGAAAAATCCAAGACGATTAATGCAGATATAATTTGTTTTGATTTAGAGGATTCAGTTCCAGCTGATGATAAAAAATCTGCAAGAAAATTAGTGAAGAAAGCAATACAAGAAATTGATTCGATGGATAAATTCAATAAACAAATTATTGTTGCTGTGAGAATCAATGCACCAGATTCTAAATTGGCAGTGGATGATTTAAAAGAAGTCGGAACAGAAGGAATTAACGCCATTGTTATACCAAAGGTTGAAAATGAAATTCAGATAATGAACATATCAAGTGTGGTGGAAACGCTTGAAAAAGAAAAAAATTTACAAAATAACTTTATAAAGTTAATGCCATCCATTGAGTCAGCACTGGGTGTTGTAAATGCTTTTACAATTGCAAAAACTGATCGACGAATTTCTTCACTTATCTTTGGAGTATTTGATTTTCTACACGATATGAAAATTGATAATAATGAACAAGACATATTGACTGGCTATATGTATGCTAGAGCAAAAGTTCCAGTTGATGCAAGGGCTGCAGGTATTGATTCCATTGATTCAATTTGGCAAAATATCCATGATACTACAGGTTTAGAAAAAGATTTGTTATTTGGTAAAAGACTCGGATATACTGGAAAATGTATTATCCATCCTTCTCAGATAGACTTTGTGCATAAAATTTTTAGTCCTTCGGAACAGGACATACAATGGGCAAAAAAGGTAATATCTGCATTAGATGCGTCTATAGACAGAAATAAAACAAAAATTGGAGCAGTAAATTTGGAAGGTAAAATGATTGATGCTGTACACTACAAACAAGCAAAAAGAATTCTAGAGTCGGGCTTTTATTAGCAACTTAAATCTTTTGCTAAAGAATTTTAAACAGAATTATATTAAATGGAATTCTTGTAACAATAATGTTTACAGGGATAATACAAGATGTAGTAAAAATAGATAAAGTAAAAAGAATTAGTAATTTTACTAGGTTTAAAAAAACTGAAGGCGATGGTAATGGCGTCTCATATACTGAGATAACACTTAATCTTAAAAAATTTAAAAAGTTGAAGATAGGAGACAGTATTGCTGTTAATGGGACCTGTTTAACTATTGCAAAATTAAATAAAAATCGAGCTACTTTTCAAATTATTAATGAGACTACTAAAAGAAGTTATTTTTCCCTTCTGAAAGAAGGTGACAGAGTGAATGTAGAAAGAAGTTTAAAAGTAGGGGATAGATTAGAGGGGCATTTTATTCTTGGACATGTTGATTGCGTTGGAAAAATATTAAATATTGAAAAAGATATAACAAACAACAGAATTTCAATTGAAATTACAGACAAAAATATTTTGCATCTTATTGCTCAAAAAGGTTCAATTACAATTGATGGAATTAGTTTGACGGTAGTAAATATAATAGGAGATAAAATTGAAATTGCTCTTATACCTCATACTTTAAAAAATACTATATTAGGTATTAAAAAAATTAGGGATCTTGTAAATGTCGAAGTTGACATTCTGGCCCGTTATCTATCAAACATCTACCAAAATACTGGTAATAACAAATAAAATAGTAAAATATATTAACAATAATTGCTAAAAACATCTGTTTGTCAAAAGTATCGGAGGCAGTAACAGCCTTACAAAATGGCCATTTTGTATTGATTCATGATGATATAAATAGAGAAAATGAAATAGATATGGTCGTTTCTGCTGAAAGTATTTCACCAAAACATATTTCAATTATGAGAAAAGACGCCGGCGGGTTGATATGTACAGCAATATCCAAAGAGATTTCTGTAAAATTAGGATTACCTTATATGTATGATATTTTAAAAATTTTTGGAAATACCAATCGATCTATTTCTCAAATAACTAAAAATGATTCTCCTTATGGCGACAAGCCTTCTTTTTCAATCACCCTAAATCATATCAATACATATACTGGAATTACAGATTATGACAGGGCATTAACAATTTCGTCATTAGCTAAAATCGGTAAGGAAATAGATGCAGGAATCAAACAAAACGAAGCAATTTTAGAAGAATTCCAAAATAACT
>JBQCGN010000244.1:0-4779 GCA_051955655.1 Candidatus Nitrosocosmicus sp.
AAAAGACCTTCCTTTACTGTTAGAAATTTTTTTTCAATAGTTATAAGAGGATATTTGATTTCAAAAAAACTAGCAATCTCATTTAAAATGGATGAATTTATTGATAGTGTTTCATGATCAATCAAAAGATGTCGCGATATAATTGAATATTTTTTATCAAAGGTTGTTTGATTTAATCTATCTACTTGTTGATCGTTATCCAAAAATGAATTACCTGTGTTCTTATTTTCGGTATTTGCATCTTTGTTATCTACAAACAAAGTTACCATTCCTAAAATACATGATAAAACATTGGAAAATTCTTTTATTTTATCCAATAAAAAATAGAAATCTTTACTGGATATTATGCAAATTGGTATTTCTTGAGATATTTTAATTAAAGCCTCTTTAATATCCATGGGGATTAAATTACTTTTATCTGAATCATCGTTATAATGATCAATTGATGTAGTTGGGCAAAGAGTGCCATCAAAATCTGACAGTATTGCTTTAATTTTCATTTATTAATCCATTTCTTTTGAAATTACTGGCTTAAGAGACTTATGGTAATCATTGTTGTTATTGTTACTACAATAGTTTTTTTAAAACTTTTCCATCTTTTAATAATCTTATGGAAATTTATATCTATTAAACCATTTCAAATTTATATAACTGAAGTCGCTTTTTAAGGTGCAGTATGATGTGTAATAGAATGCATATAGCATAGCCTTGTTTTATTTTCTATTTCAGACATTAAATGTGATACTATTTTAAAAATAAAATAAAAATACCTATGTTATATACATGTTTGAACCCATTTGCCGCAAAGAATTTAAGCAAATTCTATTACTTTATTATTCTTACACTCTTACACATTATAAGCAATAACCCTTACAACCATGATTTATCAATTACGCGTGTATGAAATACAAACAAATTTTGCTTTGTATCTTCATTCTTTTAGAATAAAAAATAGAATTTATCAAGTTGTTTTCCAATGTTTTAAATACTTACTTTAAATTCTATAGTTTTGGCATATATGGAGATTTACCCAACAAAGGAGACTACAGAGATTTGGAAGGGCGAAGATGCTTCAATAAAGGGATTGATTAATGTGATGTCCAGAGTTACATCAAAGGCAGATATAGTTGGAGATTCAAATACTCCATCCTTTTCTATGGGCGTTGAGCAAATAAAAGAAGAATATATCAATTTTAAAAAAAGAGGCGTCAAATTAAGATTCATTACAGAGATTACAAAAGAAAATCTACATTACTGTAAGGAATTAATGAATTACGTTGACTTAAGACATCTTGACCTTGTCAAAGGAAACATGGCGATATCAGAATCAGAATATGTTGCTACAGCAAATCTGTATGGGGAAGCAAAGCCAGTTACTCAAACGATATACAGTAATACGAAAACAATATTAGAACAACAACGATATTTTTTTGAAAATCTTTGGAGTAATGCTATTCCAGCAAATCAAAGAATTAAAGAAATAGAAGAAGGAATTGAAAGAGAAGTTTTTGATATCATTTATGATTTTGATAAAGTTATAGAGATGATTAATAAACTGATTGACAAATGCAAAAGTGAAATACAAATAATGTTTCCAAATGAACAATCAATAAAATTATTTAATAAAATAGGGATTATTAACAAGCTATTAATTCTTTCTAAAAAAAGTGATATTTTTATTAAAATTATTGCTCCAAGCGATCAAAATGAACCTACTGCCTTAAACGTAAAACAATTTAAGAATATTAGTTTTTTAAAAGGCCAAAAGTCAAACCACGGATTAATCATTGTGGACAATTTAGCATTTTTGAGAATGGAGTTTAAAGATAATCTGCAAAAGGATATTAACTCTTTTGAATCTTTTGAATTGGCTGTATACTCAGATAATAAAAAAGGCGTTAGTTTATTCAAATCTATGTTTGACCTTTTATGGAATGAAAGAAAAGTGATTCTGGAGTTAGAAAATGCTGATAAATTGCAGAAAAATTTTATAGATATTGCAGCCCATGAATTAAGAACTCCAATTCAAACAATCCTTGGATTAGCTCAATTACTCAAATCAAAAAAACCTATGATAGTTGAAAAGGAAGATGAGATGATTGATATTCTAGTCAGAAATGCAGATAGATTGAAAAAACTAACAGAAAATATTTTAACTAAAACGAAAATTGAAAATCAGAGTTTAAAGTTAATCAAAGAAAAATTTGACATAAATGAAAAAATAGACAATTTTATAAGAGAATTTCAAAATCAAGTTATTGAAAAAGATATTAAAATAATATTAAAACATTTAAGTGATAAGATTATTGTTTACGCAGATAAAATTAGGATTTATGAAGTATTATCAAATTTATTAAATAATGCAATTCAATCATCTGAAAGAGGTAACATAACAATTGTATCATATATAGAGAATGGATCAGAAAAAAATAATCAAAATAGAAGAAATGTAATAATAAAAATAACCGATAGTGGAAAAGGAATTAAAGAGGATTTATTTTCACATTTGTTTACCTCCTTTCAAACAGGATCGGCTTTTGGAACTGGTTTAGGTCTATACGTTTGTAAAAACATTATCGAAGCCCATGGCGGAAAGATATGGGCAGAAAATAATAAAGATGGTAAAGGAGCAACGTTTTATTTTTCCCTGCCATATAATTAGAGAAGTTTTATCCATTTATTTCCGATTTGATCTTGTTGATCATATGATCAATATTTACAGGTTTTCGAATTACATCATCAAATTTTATTCCCGGTAATATACTTGTTAGTTCTTCAGCTGCATCCAAAGCAGATACAAATAGAATTCTAATATTCATGTCTATTGCTTTTAATCTATAAAAAAGCTGTAATCCATTAAGATTTGGCATCCTAATATCTAAGACTACAATGTCATAATATGAATTTGGATGCTCTGCAAAGCTTCTTAAAGCAATACGAGGGTCAGAAAAGGCGTCAACGTTAAAGTTCTCAGAATCTAATGCTAATTTATAAGTAAATAAAACATCTAGATCATCTTCGACCAAAAGAACACGATGTGTTTTAGATGGTTTTTCCACCATTGATTCTTTGTCTTGTTTGTAGATATTTTCTAATTTTTCACGCTCTTTCTTATTTTCACTATATTGACTAGTAAATCTATTGAATTTGCTCAATACACTAAAAATTTTATATTTTCTTTGATTCTGGTCAATCTCATAATTTCCAATTTCCTGGAAAATGTAATCTATACTTTTAGCCTCTTCTTTAGAAAATAGATTTAAAAAGATTTTATAAAAGTCTTCGCCGACTACCATGGAATTAACTGGTGCTAAATTATTAATTTTTGAACAAATATTCATAGGGTGTCCAAAAAAATCCAATATTTCTAGTGGAAAATTGCTGTTTAATGATGTAAATAAGGATTTTGCAGATTCTACCTTTCCATAAACAGCACTTATCCTAAAATTTATTGGAGGAATTTTATCTTCATATGCTTTTTGATTTATCGTGCATCGAGCAGAACTTAGGGTTAAACCACATTCTATCACTTCAACAAAAGATGATTTGTTAAATGAGGATAAATCATTTGTTTTAGGAAAATAGAAAATAATACTATCTCCGTTGCTTTTTAAAATATTTCCATTGAAATTTGTTATAGTCTTTCCCATTGTATTAAAAAAGAGAGAATAATATTTTTTCAGTTTCAGAGAATCATTACTAATTTTTGCTATGCTATTTGTGGATTCAATAATGTCGATAAAACATATACAAAAATTATAAGGTTTATCATCAAAGGATATAAAAGGGGATGCTTCATCGTTTAGAGCATTTTGAGCATCCAGATATTGCATATTGGATTTATCCACATTTTAAAATATGTCAAACCCTTTTTATGCATTTTGTATTAATATGAAATTGTGGATCAAAACCTACTTTTTCCGTTTTTTGTCAAGTATTTATTAATGTTATTTCCTCATAAAGATTTGACTATTTAATGCTTAACTATAATGAATCCTGAAAAAAGATGTTTTTTAACAATACAATTAACCATTTACCACAAGGAATTTAATAGCTCTTATAACTAATGTCACATAAATTTACACAAACTATCTACACTTATGTATAGTCATTAGAATGTTTAACTAGGTCCTTTATTAGTACATAATATTGATATAAATAATAATAATATACTATAAAAGTAATATGTATGTATTTAATATTAACTATATAGACAATTTATAAATCTTTATTTGTATATAAATGTATTGTGGGCGTGCGTGCAATTAAAATCGCAATTGATGCAGACGGCTCTCCACTAGGATACATCTCTTGGCACAATCATCATTACAATAAAAGCAAAATCAGAGTGTTAAGACCAACCATCAAAAATGAAAGATTTGGGGTACAAAGAATGGAATTATTAGCAATTTATTTTGCAATTTCAGATAATCTTAAAGTTATTAAAAAATTAAAAAGAAAGAAAAAAACAATAATCGTCAGAAGTGATTCAAAATCTACAATAGAACTTTTAAACAAAAAAACAGAGATTAGAGATGATATTATTAGAAGAATATATAATTCTATTATACGAATTTTAAATAAAATAACTTGTAAGATGGTTTTTAATCATTTAGAGAGAACAAAAAATACGGCAGGGAAAATTCTAGAACACCTTCGTAAGGATACCTGCATTCAACTCTCAAAAACAAAAACACAATGAATAACGAATAAATTATTTAATTTTTTATTTTGTAAAAAGATCACAGAATCTTTCGCGTCTCAATGCATGTAATAACT
>JBQCGN010000245.1:0-4104 GCA_051955655.1 Candidatus Nitrosocosmicus sp.
CACATTTGACTGTTGGTCCACCTGAACTTTCTCTTGAACCCGGCTTCATTGCAAAATTATTGGTAAATGGGTTCCAAGATGATACCTTTACTGAATCTATTTTAAGTGAGCCTTTAACATGAATTCCATATGCAAGTGATTTTTCATCTGTAATTATTTTAAGCCACGTAGTATCTTTTGGATCAATGGTTAAGGTGGCACCTGGATTTATTGTAATGTTGGCGTTAAGGGCCCAAACACCATTTGGTTGCTTGGTTAAAACAACTGGATTTTTTAACTGGTTATATATATCAGTTAAAGTTGCAGATTTGCATGTTATTATGATCATAATTTTTTCAGGATCATATCTTGTGCATTTGCTCTGCTCATTTGAGTTTGAAAGTTGTTGTTGTTTTTGCAATTGAGCTGATGCTTGGTTAAACTTGAATTGATCTATTGATGCCATAAATGAAAAAGATAAAAGAATAAACACGAATACCGCAACATATTGAAACATTAACTAAATTATCACCTAAAATATGCTAAATACCTTTCTTTATTCAATAAAAAAATCTCTTATTTCTTTATCTAGAATGCAATTTTATATCCTGCTAATATAAATAAATATATCTATATATATTAACAAAATCAATATACATAACGAGTTTATAATTTGAATAAATTCGTTAATCAAAATAAGTTTTTAAAACCTTTTCAACAAAGATCTGATTTAGCATTACTTTTTACATTCGGCATATCTTTAATTTTTTTAATTTCAATAGTTGGATTTACAATTACTACCCAATATGCACTAGCTCAAAATAGTCTTAATGTTTTTTCTTCTTCTTCTAGTAATAATGATGATGCTTCTGGAGGCTCAAACACTGCCAGGGTTAATATAGGTTCAGTGCCATCTACTACCGAAAACAATTTACTTGCACAATCTATACATGATACAGGAAAACTAGTAGTGATTCCATCTTTCAGTGGAGTTATCATCAGCCTACCTGATGAGACCCATCATCCTGATTCTGATAATCTGCAAATAAATCCTCAAAATGGCCATTATCTGCCAGAGAACCTTGTAATTCCATCTGGCACAGCTGTTGCGTTTGCTCATGGTGATCCAAACCATGTTCATACTGAAATTGTAACAGATAGTACTGGTAACAAGGTATGGACAACCACTACAATTTCTCATCCAGGTGCAACAGATTCCAAAGTCCTTCCCCCTGGAACGTATACCATTACAGATGCTAAATATCCACCAATGAAAGGAACGATAACAGTAGAACCAAATGTCAAATCAAATGGAAATCTTGTTACCGGAGCAATATTTGCGCCTACATCCTCGTTGGATAAAATTAGATCAGAGTTTCAATCTGCTGGTTTTCAAATTGCGTCCACATTTGACTTTACTAGTGCTGTAACAAAACAAAAGGATCTTGTCGGCCCAACTACCCTGATTGTATACTCTACTTCAATGAATATGGATAATGCAAAAACTGCCCTTTTGCCGATACTAAAATCATTGACTTATAAATAATCCTTTTTTTCAGTTTTATTTTAACTATGCAAAAGATTTTAGATATTCAAAACTTTTTAATTATTGTATCAAATTCAATTTATTTCCAGTAATAATTATATATAGTTTTAAACTTACAGTTCGAAAGATAAATGTTTTTTATTTTCAGACTTGATCAATTATTGCTTACTTTTTCTTTTATGTTTTTCTCGTTAATTTTACTATCTTCATCTTTTGTCGCTGTGCTTCAAAATAATAATTACACTAAACTATTCACTCCATTTTTTTCTTCCAGTAATCATCAGGCTTTTGCGCAGTATGCCGTTGCTCCCACTTCTACTACCGGACCTACTGTTATTGATCCAGCGTTAAAAGTCCAAGTAATTTCTCCAATAACTAATAAAGGAACCACAAGTATGGCCTTTGTTGGTCCAAATGATATTTTGGTTTTAGAAAAAAGCACTGGTAAAATAAATAGAATAGTTAACGGTACTCAGTTATCTAAACCTGTAATTGATCTTGCTGTTGCAAATAAGATTGAACGAGGATTGCTTGGTATTGCTGTGGCGCCTAATGTTACTTCAGATGGAAAAAAATATGTATTTCTATATTATACACAAGCTGGAGGCACCACTGATGGAGATGAATTTAGCCAAAAGCCTCCGGCTAAAGGCAATATGGTTTATAGATACGAATGGTCCAACAATCAACTTGTCAATCCAAAACTACTTCTCCAACTGCCTGCTAATCCTGGATCTACAAATCGTCCAGATCATAATGGTGGTAAACTAGCAATAGGTGCTGATGGCAATGTTTATGCAGTTATTGGAGAAGTAGGTGGACACCAAACTAAAGCCGCTAATTTAGCAAATGGGTCGGCTCCTGATGGAACTGGTGGTATATTAAGGGTAACACAGGATGGTCAACCTGTTCCAAACAGTCCATTGGGAAAAGAACCTCCGTTGGCCTATTATTTCGCATATGGTATTCGCAATAGTTTTGGTATTGCTTTTGATCCTGTTTCTGGAAATCTTTGGGATACAGAAAACGGGCCTGATTATGGAGATGAGATTAACCTAGTCAATCCTGGATTCAATAGTGGATGGCAGCTAATACAGGGCTTTGCAAAAGATTCACGTCTTGGGCATACTGATCCTTCTGACCTTGTCAAGCTATCAAAGGCTTCTAAATACTCTGATCCAGAATTTGAATGGGCAGATCCCGTTGGTCCAACTGGTCTTGTATTTCTCAATTCTGATAAATTGGGTACACAATATAAAAACGATCTATTTGTAGGTGATGTTAACAATGGGAATCTATATCATTTTAAATTAAGTGAAGACAGAACAAAATTGCTTTCTCCTGATGGAAAATCAATTCCAAAAAAAGCTATTACTTCCCAGCAACTGTTAACGTATAGGTTTGGACTTGGATTTGGCGGAATTACTGATTTGAAGGTAGGACCTGATGGATTCTTATATGTACTTGCAAATAATGGTGCAATATTTAGAATAGTGCCGTCTAATTTTGCCGCTGCTAATCCTACACATTATGCGTCAGCTATACTTCCAGGACTAGCACGACAACAACAACAGTCTTCACTATATTCACAACCAACAGCAGGAATCTCAAATACTTCATCTATACCTGCCGATATCGCAAATAAAGTTACAATTGTAGGAGTAAAAGGCTTAAAATCCTATAGCCCTAATCCAATCAAAATAAAAGTTGGAGACATTGTAACATGGATAAATGCTGATATAATATCTCATACAGTGACCTCCGGCAAAGACTATAATCCTCTTATTTCAGGTAAAATTTTTAATTCCGGAGGTATGATATCTAATAATGTTTATAAAGTAAAATTCGCAGTACCAGGGACCTTTGATTACTTTTGTCTATTTCACCCAGAGATGAAAGGACAGATAATTGTTAGTAAATAACCTTCTTTTTTGAAATGTATTTATCACGATGTTGATATCTATTGTAATATTGTACCCAAATTATAGTTCTTAATTGGAAGTGTTTATTTCATTTAATTACGGGGATGTGTATTTGTCACATGATTAATCTGGAAAAGTACCATAGATTTTGTATACCCCGCCTGTTGCATCATTTACATAATTCCAGATATCTGGGTTATTTGTTAATTGATGGAATGAATCTTTGTGTTTTTCATCAATTTTATCAAATAATTTTTGTCCTATAACTATATTATTTGGTTGTGAAAGTGATGTCATTTTTACTGCTATACTAATAGTATATCCTATCAGATCAATGTGTGGTTTTCTAAATTCATTGCCTTTGTATTCTTCTACATCCATTCCGTATTGAACTACGGCAATTTCTCCAACGTCCATTCCTACCCTTACTTTAAGTTCAGGATAATCATATTGATTTAATATTGGATTGATACCTTCTTGTATTACCTTTATCATCGTAGATGCACAATTTATAGCATTAGTATAACAAAGAGCATCCAAATTATCCTTTTCTTTATTTAGTATATCTTTTTCCTCTCTATTGTTTTCAATATTGTATTTGTCTTCTGCAACAAAAAATGCCAAAACTGCATCTCCAATATATTTTAAAACATAACC
>JBQCGN010000246.1:0-13575 GCA_051955655.1 Candidatus Nitrosocosmicus sp.
CATTGCTTTTATTGAAAAAGTTGATTTTAAAATAAAAACGGATATAATAATAAATGCGATCGTACTTGTTGTATAAACCGATTGTATTATGATTACATATGCAAAAACACCCAAAATACTTGTTAAAGACAATGCAAGTATTGATCCACTTATCTTTTCAGGAATTTTGAATATTGCAAAATCTTTCTTTTTTATTTGTTTTGTAAAAATATCTATACCTTTGCCAATCCAAACAACTGGATGAATACGATTTGGGGGCTCTCCAATAAAATAATCAAAAGAAATTGAAAGAATTATTATTAAAATAAGTTCATGTAATATTTGCATATTATTGTTTCATCTTAAAATTTTTTTTAAAATAAATTCTACATCAATTACAGACTCCATGATATTAGAGACTCTATCTATTTCTTTATCTAGTTCTGAAATTTCAACGAGATTTTTGTTTCTGTCCATTATACCATCAAGAGAATCCTCAGAAGGAATAATGTGATCTATTTTAGGTATAACTCCTAAAATTGGTTTTCGTGTAAATCTTTCAACCTTATCTATTGCAGGTGATAGAATATTTACATCGCCACGGAATTTGTTGATTAAAATTCCTTTGATTAAATTTCTATACCTTGGTTTTAATAATATAACAGTCCCAACAATACTAGCAAAACTACCCCCTCTCTCAATATCTGCGACTAAAATCACTGGTGCCTTTAATTTATCTGCCAAAAGCATATTTGCAATATCATATTTTAAAATATTGATCTCTGCAGGTGAACCAGCGCCTTCTAACACGATTATTTCGTTTTCTTTCTTTAAACTGTTGAATGCATTTAAAACATTTTTAAATCCTTTCTGAAGTACAAAATTTTTATAATATTCTTGAGCTTTCATTTTAGAGAAAAATTTTCCTTGTAAATATACTTCACTTTCATAATTTCCTAGAGGTTTTAATAAAATTGGATTCATTCTAACGTCCGGATTTGTTTTGGCTCCAAGTGCTTGAATAGCTTGAGCTTGCGCAATTACTTTTCCCGTTTTGTCGATATCGAATATAAATGATGACATATTCTGTGATTTAAATGGTGATACCTTATACCCTTTGTTGGATAATATCCTACAAAGTGCGGTAACGATCAAACTTTTACCTGCACCTGATGATGTTCCTTGAACCATTATCAATTTAGGTTTCATAATGCTTTTTCCAAGGCATTGAGTAATCTAACATTTTCTTGCGGTCTTTTTATTGCAACTCTTATAAACTTGTTATTCATTCCGGTAAAGGTTTTGCAATCTCTTACCAGTATACGGTTTTTATGCAATAAGGTATCTGCTATTTCTGTAGATATTTTATCGTTTAAAATTTCAATTAGATAAAAATTTACATCTGTAGGTACGGGTTTTACTTTATTATTTTTTTTTAGTCTTCTAAAGCAACTTTCCCTTTCGATTTCAACGATTTTCTTTGTACTGTTAATATAGTTCTTATCTTTTAATGCTTCTATAGCAGCAATTTGCGCTAACCCGTTTACATTCCATGCAATTACTTGATTTTTCATTTTTTCAATAATTTTTTTATTTGATATTCCATATCCTACTCTAAGACCTGCTAATCCACATATTTTGGTTAATGACCGTATTATTATTATATTATTATAATCTTTGATTAAATTGATAAAATAGTTATGTCTTTTTTTACCTTTATCTGTAATAAATTCTACATAAGATTCATCTAATAATATTATAACTTTATCATTTATTTTTTCTAATATTTCACTTATTTGTTTTATTGAATCCTTTCCTGTTGGATTATTTGGATTACATAAAAAAATTGCAGATATTTTGTTATTAGGATTATTACTATTTTTTACTATGAATTCTGAATTAATTTGAAAGTCTTGTTTAACTGGAGAATATATTATTTTAGCATCTTTTCGTTTTGTCGCAAGTTCGTATTCACAAAAAGTTGGTATGGGAATTAAGACTTTTTCTTTTACAAAGGTTGACGAAAAATAGTGAATTAATTCTGTTGCACCGTTGCCAATAATTAATTGGTCTAATTCATCAATGTTACAATTAAGATATTCTAAAATATCTTTTTTTAATTTTATGCAATTAGGATCAGGATAAAAATATGATAAATCAAGGTTTTTCTTCAAAGATTCTACGACCTTCTTTGAAATACCTAAAGGATTTATGTTAGAACTAAAGTCTAATTTTGCCAACTGGTAGTCTTTTACTGAATGTATTCCTCCATGATGGCAATTATGAAGGTTCTTTTTACTTTTTCTCATTATTGGCTACTTTTCATTATTGATAGTGTAATTATTTTAGTTTATATCTTTAAAAAAGATTATTAATTGTTTTAGATTTGTTTATACTGTGTTAAAGGTTGCATTAATTGGTTCTACTGGAGCTGTTGGTCAGGAATTTGTCGTTGCTCTTAACAAACACCCCTGGTTTGAATTAACCCACGTTGTTTCTTCAGAACGATCTGCCGGAAAAAAATATATTGACGCCATAAGGGACCCGCAGTCCGGTATTTTAAAATGGCATAATAGAGAACCAATCCCTGATTATATTAGTAATACAATTATATCGAGGTTTGATGATATTAATCCAAAAGATTTTGACCTCATTTTTACAGCTGTAGAATCTGATACTGCTCAATTAATCGAGCCCAAATTAGCAACCCATGTGCCCGTAATTAGTACCGCTGCTGCCTTTAGGTATGAGGATGATGTTCCAATTCTTATTACTGGAATAAATGATGAACATATTGAACTATTATCTAAACAAAAGAAGAATCGCGGATGGAATGGATTTATCGCTCCTTTACCAAACTGTACTACAACGGGATTGGCTATAAGTCTTAAACCATTAGTAAATACTTTAGGTGTTAAAAATGTATTTATGACTTCAATGCAGGCATTGTCTGGTGCAGGTCGTTCTCCTGGAGTAATTGCCTTGGATATTTTAGACAATGTAATACCTTATATACCAAAGGAAGAGGAAAAAGTTCAGATAGAGACAAAAAAGATTTTAGGCAGTTATGATCATCAACATAACAAGATTTTCAACAATGATCTCAAAGTAAGTTGCACCTGTACACGTGTCCCTGTTTCCGACGGTCATACAGAGACAGTTTTTGTTGAAACGTCCCAAAAAACTGATCTTGATTCTGTTGCAAAACAAATGAAAGAGTTCTCAAAAAATATTTCAATCAAAGACCTCCCATCTGCCCCCAAAGAATACCTGATCATAAATGATGATCCTTCTAGACCTCAGCCTAGAATTGATAGAGAAGTTAATGATGGAATGACCACCGTTATCGGAAGATTAAGAAAGGACTCTGTATTTGAAAATGGAATAAAATATGTTCTCTTGACTCACAATGAAAAGATGGGTTCCGCTAAAGGTGCTATTTTATTGGCCGAATTATTAAAATCAAAAAAAATTTTATAATATATTTTAATTTCAATAAACTTTGCAAAAAAAATAAAAAAATTAAAATAATACATTTATTAATCTCCAAAATTTAGTATGTCTTGCAATTCATGGGAAGAATCGATGATCTCGACCTAAAGATACTGAGGGAATTATCAAAAGATGCAAGTATATCTGTTCCCAATCTTTCAAAAAAAATTAATATTAATTCATCCGTAGTTTATAGTCGGATCAAACGTTTAGTTAAAAGAGGTTTGATTAAAAAATTTACTATTATAATAAATGATGAAGCTCTAGGTTTTAATGTAAAAGCACTGACTGGAATAACAATGGATTCTAAACTAAGGGATAATGTTTTGAAAGAATTATTTAAAATACCTGAAGTTCGGGAAGTAGCAGAAGTTACTGGAAGATTTGATATACTAGTTACAATGACCGCCCGTTCACTTGATGAAATGCATCAAATTATCTCTGAAAAAGTTGGACGTGTAGAGGGGGTTCAAAAAACTGAGACATTTATTGAAATGAGGAAAACTTCAAGGGAGATCATTTCCAATAATGTCTCAAAGTAAAAGTTTGTCAAGATATAAATAACTATTTACTTTACAATAGGTTGGAAGGTCAATAGAATATTTGGTTTTAGAGATAAAATCAGTTCGTAACCAAATTAAAAATTATTATGAACTTACAAAACCTAAAATTTGGTATTTACTGGTTTTCACAGCTTTTGGCTCTGCAGCTTCTGCATCCTGGTTATTTGAGGTTAAATTTAATATTGTGACATGGATTTTGTTATTATGCGGGGTAGCCGCAGGTTCCGCAGCTGCAGATACTCTTACAGGATACAATGACAGAGATATTGACGCCATTATGGATAGAACAAAAAGCCGCCCAATACCTTCAGGAAGGATATCTCCAAAGAATGCTTTGATATTTGGTCTGGTCTTGGCAGGTATTTCACTGGTATCTGCATATTTTATAAATATATGGGCATGTTTCCTTATGGCATTTGGTCTGTTTGATAATATTATTGTATATAGCAAATGGCTTAAAAGGAGTAGCCAATACAATATCATTTTAGGCGGTTTTTCAGGAGCTACACCGGCTCTTATAGGATATATTTCTGTAACTTTTCAGCATATGGAAATAGGATTTGTAATGGCCGGATTAGTCTTCTTCTGGATCCCTACTCATATTTGGAGTTTAGCATTGCATGTAAAGGAAGATTATAGAAAGGCAAGAGTCCCGATGTTACCTGTATTATCAAGTGAAATAACTTCCGTAAGAATAATTGCTTTGACAACATTGATGATGGTAGTATTTAGTCTTTTGCCTTTCTTTTTTAATCAATTTGGTCTTGTATATTTAATTACGGCCTCTGTTTTTGGTATTGTAATGATGGCTTTGTCATTGTTGCTATTACTTAAACCAAGTGAAAAAGCCTCTTGGATTGTATTTAAGTTCACTAGCCCTTATCTTACCATATTGTTTATTGCGTTTATGATTGATTCATTTTTCCATTAAATTGATAATTTGATTTCAGTCATTTAATTTTTTTACTTTTTTATAAAAATTTTCTTTGAACCTTGGAATATTGATAACAAATCTTTCGTGTTCTCCTTCTCCAATTACTTCTAAGTTGTCTTTTGCCGATACCTTAAATAATATTCTTCTATCCTGTATGGAGATAGTCTCTGCAGTTAACTTAATTTCGGCGCCGACAGGGGTTGCAGCGATATGTTTTATGTTGACAAAGGTACCAACAGAATCCCACTCATTACTACTGAGAAATTGTTCTTTTAGTAATAACCTGCAAGTTTCTTCCATTTCTGAAATCATTGAAGGTGTAGAAAAAACATTTTCTCCTTCCCAAAGGAAGCTTGTTGTCTGATTGTGATTTACTATAACAGTTCTTTCTTTCTTTGCATTTAAAGCAATTTTAAAATCCATAAAAATTATTTTATGATCTCTGTTAAATTTTTTTATGTTAAATTTTTTGTTGTTGTATTTATATTAACTGTGAAAACTATAAAAGAGGCAATTAAAAAAATTATATTATTCTATTTAGGTGATATGATTGGCTTCAATTCAACAAACAGCTGGTGGTATGCCAGTATTAATATTAAAAGAAGGTACTAAAGAAAATAAAGGAAGAGACGCACAAAAAAATAATTTTAACGCTGCAAAACTAGTTGCTGAAATAATTCGCTCAAGTCTAGGTCCTCGCGGTATGGATAAAATGTTAGTAGATTCGCTAGGTGATGTGACCATTACTAATGATGGTGCCACTATTTTAAAAGAAATAGATGTTCAGCATCCTGCAGCAAAAATGATGGTCGAGGTTGCAAAGTCTGTCGACAATGAAGTGGGCGACGGTACTTCTTCTTCGGTGATTTTTGCGGGCGCTCTTTTAGAAAAAGCAGAGAATTTGATCAGTAAAGATGTACATCCATCTGCTATAGTTGACGGATATACTGCAGCTGCAGAACAATCTTTAAGCATTCTTAATAAAATTGCAATAAGTGTCGATGTAAATGATAGAGATACTCTGATGAAAATTGCCAAGACTAGTATGGATTCCAAATTGGTATCTGATGAGAGCCCAATTCTAAGTGAAATAGTCGTTGATGCTACAACCCAAGTTTCCGAGAAATATTCTAATGATAATGGCTTAAAGGTCGACCTTGATAATATTAAAGTCGAAAAGAAGGCAGGCGGTTCTATGCGCGATACTACTTTAATTAGGGGCATTGTTTTGGATAAAGAGGTTGTTCATGCAGGAATGCCAAAGAGAATTGAAAATGCAAAAATTGCGCTTCTCAATTCACCATTGGAAATTGAAAAAACTGAAATGAGTGCCGAAATTAGGATAAACGATCCTTCTCAAATGCAATTGTTCTTAGAAGAAGAAAATAGAATGTTAAAAACCATGGTCGATAAAATTCAATCTATTGGAGCAAATGTTGTTTTGTGTCAAAAGGGTATGGATGACATTGCCCAGCATTACCTATCAAAAGCAGGTATTCTTGCTGTAAGACGTGTTAAAGAAAGTGACATGTTCAAGTTATCTAAAGCCACTGATGCACGATTAGTTAATAATTTGGACGATCTGAGTGAAAACGATCTTGGGACAGCTGAATTAGTTGAAGAACGAAAAGTTGAAACAGATAAATGGGTATTCATCGAAGGATGCAAAAATCCAAAAGCCGTTACCATTTTAATTCGTGGTGGGTCTCAAAGAGTAGTTGATGAGGCAGATAGATCACTTCATGATGCTTTAATGGTAATGAAAGATGTTTTGGAAAAACCATTTATAGTTGCAGGAGGGGGTTCACCTGAGGCATATATCGCTAATGAACTAAGACAGTGGTCTGGTAATATGGAAGGTAGATCTCAGTTGGCCGCAGAAAAATTTGCAGAAGCCCTTGAAGTTATTCCTCTGACATTATCAGAAAATGCAGGCATGGATCCTATTGATACAATGACAGAGCTTAGAACCAAACAAGGAAAAGGTTCAAAATGGACTGGTATCGACGTAAAAGCAACGTCTGTATCCGACATGTATGAAAATAACGTACTGGAACCTGCTTCTATTAAAGAACAGATAATCAAATCTGCTACAGAAACTGCTTGTATGCTTTTGAGAATTGATGATGTCATCGCAGCCACCAAATCCAAAATGCCACCCGGTCCACCAGGAGGCGGCATGGGCGGCATGGGCGGCATGGGCGGCATGGGCGGCATGGGCGGCATGGATATGGATTAATCGATTTAATTTTTTTAAGTTCAAAATTTTTTTTATTTTTTAATATATTAGATTTTATTTAGATATTGTATCTGAATACGATAGATCATTCCCAGTACTAAATTAAAATTTATACAGAGCGATACATCATCGAAACCTTATCCATAATGAAGATTGAAAATGAATCATTCTTTCTTTTGATCAACTCAATACAATATCAAATTCAGACTATCAATTGAAATGATTTAGATAATCGTTTATTCATTACTTTTTGATATTGAAGAAGAAGAATATTTTAAACTGAAAATGATGTATAATAGAGAAGAATAGCTGATACTGTTTTACAATCTTTTATTTTTCCATTAAAACAATAATATATAGCATCTTTTAATTTTACTTTTATATTTAAGATACTTTCGTCCTCATCCTTTGTATGTGCCGAGTTTTCTGGTTTGTAAATATTTTTAGCAATAAATAGATGCATTAATTCTGTATCATAACTTGGAGCTAGATAATATTTGGTTAGTGGAACTAGATCTCCTTTGAACCCTGTTTCTTCTTCTAGTTCTCTTTTTGCTGCTTCAATGGGACTTTCTTTATTTTCTATTTTTCCTGCAGGTATTTCAATTAAATGATCATTTATTGCATACCTAAACTGTTTTATTAGCATTATTTCTTCTTCGTTTATAATCGGAATTATACCAACAGAAGCATTATGTTCTACTATTTCTTTTTTATATATTTTTCCATTCACATTAAAAGTATTGAGTTTAAACTTTACTGGACCGTTGTAAATCAATTCACTTTCAATTAACATAGGATCTTTTTCAAACATGATAAAGAAATATTTTCTTCTTAATATTATAAACTATGTATTGTTATGAAAATTTTATAATAGTGCTCTGCTGCTGCTGCTGCTGCTACCAAATTCTATTTGTAAACTATTATAATAATTATTTTGAAACTTAATTGATAAATCTATTTGATTTAGGGCTTGATAATATAAAGCATGGAATGATAATTTTGATTTGTACCATCTTAGTGTATGCATCATATAAAATCAAACGTTCTTATTTTTGCAAAATCAGTTAAATTGTAAATATCAATTTACCATATTCATCTATTTTTAAAGATAAAATATCTTATAAAAATATTAATCAGGCATTTTTTCCATTATCTTATAATGTCTACGGATCGTACTATGTCACAAAATATTCCAGATGATTTTACCCCTAAGTATATAATGACCTTGGGTTCACATTGTTCTTTACAAGTACTAAAAGGAGCCAAAGATGAAGGATTTCAGACGTTATTAGTTTGTGAGAAAAAAAGACTATCGTTATATAAACGATTTAAATTTATTGATAAACTCATTGTATTGGATAATTTTAAGGATATATTAAAAAATGATTTTCAAAAAAATTTAATTGAAGAATACAATCCTATATTAATACCTCACGGAACTTTGATTTCTTCATTATCCATGAATGAAATTGAAGAAATTCAAATACCCACATTTGGCAATAAATGGATTTTAAGATGGGAATCTGATCGGGTATTAAAACAACGTTTAATGAATGAATCCCTATTGAACTCCCCACAACAGGTATTATCTAAAGACGATATTAATGAGTTATGCATTGTCAAATTACATGGAGCAGCAGGAGGTAAGGGTTATTTTTTAGTTAATAATAAGAAAAACTTTGAAGAACAGTCTCAAAAGCTTATCGATGATAAGGTGATTGATTCAGAAGATCAGCTATTTATTCAAAAATATGCTACTGGTGTTCCTGTATATTTACAATTTTTTTATTCTCCTGTCGATAATGAATTAGAATTATTAGGTATTGATAGAAGATACGAAACTAATGTTGATGCAATAGGTCGAATACCGGCAAAGTTTCAAGTATCTTCAGATATAAATCCTTCTTATACTGTAATAGGCAATATTCCAATCGTATTAAGAGAATCGCTGCTTCCAGAGGTTTATTCCATGGGTGAAAGATTTGTTAGTGCTGCAAGCAAACTTGTACCTCCGGGTATTCCAGGACCCTTTTGTATTGAGGGCGTTTATGATGATAACGTGGATTTCACTGCTTTTGAATTTTCTGCAAGAATTGTTGCTGGCACTAATCTGTTTGTATCAGGTTCACCGTACGCCGATTTATTATATAATAATCCTATGAGCATGGGGCGAAGGATTGCTCTGGAAATAAAAAAAGCAGCAGCAGATTTGTCTAAACTCAAATTAGTTTTAACATAAAATTCTTTATTTTACTTTAAAACTAAATAACAGCAACAACTCTCTCTCTGTGTATGTATAACATACTTTTTTTTATATTCTGTAATTGTTGATTTAATGTATGTACTCTGATTCAACTATATTTCCTAGGTTGTTTTTTCTTTTATTGTAATATTTTTTCCCTTATCTGATGGAATGATTTTCATCCTGCCGTTAGAAAATTCTTTATCAAATTGTTTACCCTCAAATAATCTATCTAAAAAAATAGCTAATGCTGCTATTTCTGAATGAGGCTGATTGCCAATGGAAATGTTATAGTCTGCCAAATAATAGAGTTCTTTTGGAGTCTTTTCTGCTCCTATTATTACCAAAATTTTTTGCTCTAATGATTTTATATCTTCAATTACTTCATTTATTTGAAGACCGTACATTGTTAAATGGATAATTTTACCTCCACTTTCCTTCCATTCTTTGATTAGCTTTTTCCAATTGTTTATAATTTTTAGATCAAATTCATTTGATCCTCCCCAAGAATTGTTTACTTTTTGTATTGTTTTTTTTATTTTATCATCTATATCTGTCATATATATTGCATTACTACCAAAAGCCCTTGATACCAGTATTGCATGAGTAGTTGTTCTATCATCCCTTACTAGCCTGTGACCTATTCTTAGTACTGAAACCTCTTGACTAAACATTTTATATTTACTTTAAATTAAGAAAATTGTGTTCTTTTAAGGTTCATCGTTTAAATTTATATACAATTTTATACCTAAAAATTTTTCCAATTTTTTAGACAATATTTCGTCGGGTTTTATTGTTCCTGTTTCTATTTTTTTTAACAAAGTTACTTTTTCATTAATTTTTTGGCCCAACTGATCGTGGGTTATCCCTTTTTTATTTCTTGCATCTCTAATGACTTTTGGAAATTCAGGATCCAGAACAACCTCGTCAGTCAAATCTATTTTTTTTTGAGGAAGGGGTTTGTTTTTTGGTACGGTTTTCATCCGTCTATAAATTGAACTTTGCTTTGGCATTGTTTTTGTGGTTGTTAGGGGTGATGCTATTGTTGAAAAGGCAGGTTTTCCGAATGGTCTTTCCATATTTCTTGAATTTTTTCCATTATAGATATTTGCTCTATTTTTTGATTCTACTGGTTTACCTCTTTTTGAACATGCTATACAAACATTAAACTCTGTGCCTTCTACCAATATCTTTTTTCTTTCTTCTGTTTGCTTACCACATAATTCACAAAAAGAAACCATGTATATTTAATTATGTGCTAATTTATTAGTATTTTCTACCACATATTATCGATCGACTCAACATCTAAATGTAGTATACCCTCGCGATACTTTTTATTATTATAGTTACATGAGATTTATATCTTTGAAAGATTTACCGATAAACCCGTTTCACAAAATATCTTATAGTATAGACTTTCTTTTTGGTTTAGGAACAAGTTCTGTTCTGCCACAAAATATTGATATTGAATATTCCCGAAAAACTGGCAAGATAAAAAATTTCAGTTCAAATGGAAAATTGATTGGAACTTTTAGAACGGATGGTGGGATAGCGTTAACAGTTTATGGTTCTGAACTTTTAATTAAGCATGAAAAATTCATTTACAATTGTATAATTCCAGTTGAAGATGCTATTCCTTTTATTTCAGAAGGTAGATCTCTGTTTGTTAAACACGTTCTAGAATGTGGACATAATGTTAAAACAGGATCAGATGTAACAGTTATTGATTCAAAACATAATATTTTGGCTGTAGGTCGTTCGCTATTGCCTTTTTCTTATTATCAAAATATGGGGAACGAGTTTAACAGATCGTTGTTGAAAGGTGTTGGAGTTAGAGTTAGAGAAGGAATAAAAAGTAGAAGCACGTTGTAATTCTTATGATGCGATCAGGCAATAGAGATATGCGAAGGATGCTTGACCGAATGGGTCTAGATATGAAAGATTTAAGCTCGGTCGAGGAAGTTATAATAAAAACTAATACTAAAGAAATATTTTTAAAAAAACCTCAAGTTGTTGAAATGAAAGGAAAAGATAGTACTATTTTTCAAATTGTTGCAACCGAGATTGAAGAAAGCAATAGGTCAGTTCCGTCATTTAAAGATGAGGATGTAATTTTGGTTATGCAACAAGCTAATGTAACTAAAGAAAAAGCCATTAATGCATTAACGGAGACAAAAGGCGATATTGCACAAGCGATCATGAATTTAACCATTTAGATTAATTAAATCATATTTCATTTCATTGATACTCTCATTAATCAAGATTTCCTTACAACTAAAATTTATTATACCATTTAATAATAGCAAATTTGCTTTAATGTGTTCGAATTAATGTAAGATTCGTTTATTGAAATATTTTTCTCAATTTATAAAACTAATTGATTTTGGCTTTTTCCACAATCTTTAATAGTCTTGTATAGCTGTTTTATATTAGATTTAACAATAAATATGCTCAACCTTGTAAGTTGTCCACCTGTTATTGTTGCAACATTATCAGGGCGTTCTTATTACAAAATAACGAGTGCTCTTAAATCTTTAGATCTTAATTTTCTATCTTTGTCACCTGAAGAAGCAGCATTGTGCGATGCAAAAATAATAATTACTACCTTGAATGAATCAAAAATCGTAAAACGAAAGGATGTTTTTCTCGATACCGACTTGGAACAATCTCCTCTTTCAATTAAGGCAAAAATTTTACAGAATTTTATGAATTCTTATTCTTACTCAAATGATCAACTAGTTATTGGAATTGATCCTGGAAAAAGAATTGGTATTTCTATATTATATTATAATTTTGAAATGGAGAAAATTATTGTATTATCTGTTCAATCTGCAATTGAAAAAATTTCATTAATTTTATCTGCCATTCCTTCTAAAAAAAAAATTGTTAGAATAGGTGATGGAAGCCTTGCTCTGTCTTATGAAATTGCAAAAATTTTAAAAGACTATTTCAAAGACAAAGTAATAATTGAAATTGTTGATGAGTATGGTACGTCTATTAGGCAAGGTTCAGATATAAATCGAAGAGGTATTCGTGACATAAGTTCGGCAAGAAAAATTGCATTTAGAAATGGTCGGGTATATAATAAATAATATCTATTGATTTTTATTTTAATTATTAGAGAACAAGTTATATAAGTTGTTGTCAATCTATTTTATTCTATAGCGAAGTTGGCCCAGCCTGGTTAAGGTACGAGCTTCCCAAGCTCGGGATCGCGGGTTCAAATCCCGCACTTCGCATTCATGTTTTTTTTCTTTGAATTTGGAAGAATTTGGTATTGTTCTTTTTCCAGTTCAAAAAGATTGTAATTTGCATTATTTGGATGAAATGGCATCCTTTCATAAATAGCAATGAGAGTACTATATGAAAAGTGTAAGAAACATGACAATATCTTTATAATTTCGTATGTTATTAGCCATTTATGAAGATAAAACCCAGTAAAAACAGATTTTTATATATTTTTTCCATATGTTTTGCTTTTATTTTTATTGGCAGTGCAGTAGTATTTACCACTAGTAATAACATGCAACCAGCCTTTAGTCAGGGATACATTCCACCACCATCTACAGCAACAACAACTCATAACCAAATAGCAAATAACATTAATCCTTCTACTTCAAACACTATTGCTAGTAGTAGCAGCGGACAGTCACAACTAAACCAAGGACAACAACAGCAACCAGGTAATAACTGTAATACTAAACTCATGGTAGGTTGTGGCAGTATCAACCCTGGCAATACAACAACTACTCCAATTCAACAGCAGCTTGATAATTGCAAACATCATTTGACTGAATCATGCTTTCATTTAGGAACTTGTCCGCCTGGTTTTATATCTATTGCAGCATGTAACCTCTCGAGTACCCAAGACACCAATAGACAGTGTGATCCTGCAGTATGTACAAATACAACTCCACAAAATACCACAACTGCAACTTCGTCTTGTCAGACAGCTGCATGTGCGGCAGGTGGTGGTAGTGCCGACAATAACAGAATGTGTGATCCTGCAGCATGTACAAATACAACTCCACAAAATACCACAACAACAGCTTGCTACACAGCTGCATGTGCAGCAGCAGCAGGCAAGCAACTAGGAACTTGTCCACCTGATGCTGAATCTATT
>JBQCGN010000247.1:0-3220 GCA_051955655.1 Candidatus Nitrosocosmicus sp.
TAAACTTCCTGTTTTGAGAATAAGGGACACCTTCCGAAATTTTTTGAATTTTTCTCAAATACATACTTCCAATCAAGAATCATCTGTCCCGATAATAGTCCAATTATTAATTCGTCTCAAAAATTCCGAACTAATATTCAATTCTTTTTTGACAATACCAATAATTAATAATACCATAATGGTAATCACTATGATACCAAGCGTTCGGGATTTCAAACTGATATAGTATATGAAATGACATACAAGATAGATGTATTAACTATCGTCACAGCTTTAACTTTTTCTATATCGTTAATAAAATACAAAATCTAGTCTCCGAAAGGAACTTTATACCTTCAACTTATTAGTTTACCAAACAATAACTTGACAGAACCTGTTATTTAAACAACCGATAAAAAAGACAAGTAGATAAACTTAAGGTCATGGTTTGAGTATTGTAGAACTATTCAATAAATTCCTTATCGAGTAATTTTACCAATAAAGCTTTTTGAACATGTAATCTGTTTTCAGCTTGAGTCCAAACAACAGAATGTGGGCCATCTATGATTTCAGTTGTGACCTCTTTACCTCGTTTAGCAGGAAGACAATGCATGAATATATAGTCTTGTTTAGCATATTTTATCATTTGATCGTTAACCTGATATTTTGGCAAAAAAACAGAATCTCTTTTTTCCTTTTCATCCTCTTTTCCAATGGAAATAAAAGTATCTGTAGAGATTACATCAGCATCTTTAACTGCTTCAAAAGGATCCGTAGTCATTATTACATCACTATTGTTTTTTTTACATTCATCAACTGCTTTATCGATTACCCATTTCGCAGGTTCAAAGCCCGGAGGTGTGGATACTCTAATATTGATTCCCAATTTTGCACAGGCCAGTAGCAAATCATTACAAACATTATTACCATCTCCTACATATGCCAGAGTTATACCATGGAGTTTATTTTTATATTCCAAAATTGTCAGCAGATCTGACAGTATTTGACACGGGTGAAAAAGATTTGAAAGCCCATTTATTACAGGAATGGATGAATATCGAGCCAGTTTTTCAAGGTCATTGTGTGAATATACCCTTGCTACAAGACAATCTAAATATAAGGATAGAGTTCTAGCAGTATCTTCGATAGATTCGCCTCTAGATAATTGCAACTCATTGAAAGAGAGATTTATCGCGTTGCCCCCAAGTTGCAACATAGCAGTTTCAAAGCTTACTCTTGTTCTTGTAGATGGTTTTTCAAAAACCATACCTAATATTAATCCGTTTAATTGAATTTTTGATTCTGACTTAGTTAAAGGATCTTTTAAATAATTGGCGATATCCAATATAGATAATATTTGTTCGGGTGACAGATCGCAAATGCTTAAAATATTTTTATTCAATATTAAAAAAGAAAAAATTCTTTAATTTAATGTTTTCAAAAAAGATATAAATTATTTTTTTTTCTTGAACCAGCCAAATAAACCCTTTTTCTCACTTTTTTCGGAATCACCTTCCGTATTCTCTTTTTCTTTTTCTTTTTCTTCAATGTTCAATTTTTCTATATCATTAGTGATATTACCATTTTTATAATCAGAATTAGAAGTTTCCAAATCAATGGTATTGCTGTTAATTGCATCGTCATTAGAAGATTCAACGGCATTAATTTTATTAGAGTCCATTTCGTTGGTGAATTTATCATTTATTTCTGAATACTCAAAATTACGAGGAGTCGTTGTCTCAATGTTATTGTTTTGATCTTTTAATATATTGTCGGTTGAATTTATAGTAACGGCATCTTTTTCATAAATCAAATCAGACTCTTTATTGAATTTAGATATATGGTTAGATTCTAGAGAAATATAGGGATCAATATGTTTTTCTATTGCTGGATTCCTTTTTAAAGGAACTTCTTCAGTGGAAGGCAAATAATTCGTAGTATTAAAAATAGCATTTACAAACTTTTCTTTATCAAATAATACCAAATCATCATAGCCCTGACCCATACCAAGATATAATATAGGTTTTGATGTAATAAATGAAATAGATATTGCAGCTCCACCCTTAGCATCAGCATCAGCTTTTGTCAAAATTGCTCCATCAAATTCAGTAAAAGAAAAAAACTCCCTTGCTTGGTTTATTGTATCATTTCCAGAAAGAGAATCACCAACAAATAATTTTATATCAGGTTTTATAACTTTAACAATTTTTCCAATCTCATACATAAGGTTTTTTGCAGTTTGCATTCTTCCAGCGGTATCGATTAATACTACATCTACATAGTGCTTTTTAGCATATTCCAAAGCATCTCTAGAAACAGCAGAAGGATCAGCACCGTATCTTTGAGAGATTATCTTTATTGAGAGCCTTTCGGCGTGTTCAGTGATTTGTTCAATTGCACCTGCTCGATGAGTATCGGCTGCAGCAATAACTACAGAAAATCCAAATTTTTTTAACATATTTGCAACTTTAGATACAGTAGTAGTCTTACCAGTTCCATTAATACCAAGAAAAACTATTACAAATGGTCCGCCTTTTCTTTGTTTTTTTTCTTGTATTAGACCCGGAAGATCTATAGTTCCAGTTTTTGATAATATTTGCATAAAATTATTTTTTAAAGTAGATGTAATAATTTGTTCGGATGTTTCATTTTTTTGTATTTTTGTACCAATCAAATTATTTTTGATTTGCTTAAACAAGTCATCAATAACTTCTTGAGAGACATCACTTTCTAAAAGAGCAATTTGTAAATCAAATAGATTTTTATCAAAATCTTTTTCAGAAAGTTCTTTTTGACTGATACTTCTAGCAGCATTTGAAAATGCTTTTTTTAATTTATCGAACATACAATTTATCAACCAATAAATTATACATTAATGATTCTTGGAACAATATCTCTAAGGATGATCGAAGTAAAGAGAAAATTAACCAGCAGTATGATCATGCCCGTTTGTTTGTCCCATGTAGGAATTAACAGTATTTTGGATTTCCATCATACGGTATGACACCTGCTGTTTTTGAGATGATAATTGTTTCACGGCTGTCTCAAATTCTTTTATTCGATGTTCTATAAAGCTGACCGCATCTTCTTTATCTTTTTCAATCATTACACCTGCACCGACATTCACAAGAACTTTATTAATAGAATGAATAGTGCTTTTAACATATATTCCTATACCAAGCGGAACTAAGGATGAATTATCAGAATCTAAAGAAAGATTTTTTATTGCTTCAAATGAGTT
>JBQCGN010000248.1:0-3544 GCA_051955655.1 Candidatus Nitrosocosmicus sp.
TCGCTTACATAAATTATTTTAAATTTTTTGACATTGTTGTAAAAAGATGATAAATATATAGAACATGGAAGAACATTTGTCATATTTTAGGGTAGCAAATTTATTTGATTATTGATTGTAAAATGCAGACAAATGATTACAAGAGTACCAAAACTTATTCGTTGCATATTATTAGTGACTAATAATCTTAATGCAATATTAAAGAACCTTTATTATAATATTCAAACTTTAATAAAAGTACAGTCCTTCTCTATCCTTTTTGGTTAAACTTTTTGAAAGAGCATATTATATGATATATTCTACTTTTTTTATGTTCAATTTTACCATAAAATTAAGTCATTATCTTTTTCAACAATGATTGACCGTAATATTTAGATGAATCCTCATGCGATAGAGCATGATAAACTAAGACAATATATTGAAAGCTAGTGTTATAGAACTATGAAACTTAATGCTACGCTGGTCTTTGATCTATCAAAAAAAGTATAATCTTAGATTTTATTATCATTTATGCATGCTTATATCTATTGATTACTCATCGTAAAGATTTAGATGCAATAAGCTCAATATTATACCAGGTATTTGAAATAACACCTTTTAAAAGAGACTATGATACTGCATTTGGAAAGATTGCTAATATAATACGCAGATATGGAATAAAAGAAAATCCACGTAATTTACGATTTAGATTTACTCTATGCATGCAAGAATTTTTTGATTCTATTCCTCAGGAGCAATGGAAATTAAAAGATCCTGCATTTATCAAGCAATCAGAAGTATTTGCCATTTTAAAATTCAAAGAATGGATAATAGAGCAGATTACATGACTTTTAAATTATATTAAGCATATTCAACATGTTATTAATATATCAATATAGTTAAATGATCATGTGTATTTGCAATACTGGATAATTTTAGCAAAAATATATTTAGTATTATAACGAGATCAATTAAAAAAAAATTTCCTGGATCTTGTTGTTAATTAATAAAATTACTTTTGTCAGAGTAACAGATTGTAATTTTGATAAGATATTTATCATTTATGGCAAAATTAACACTCACTTTTGAGAGTCTGGATATCTTGTTGTGTCATAATAACGAAAGATCGGTCATTCTCATATCAAATGTAATTGCAGTTTATAGGGCGATTAACAAAGGTTAAGAGAAGGTATTTCTGATTGATATGAATAGAAATTTCTGTTAATCACCATCAAAACTAGCCAAAACCGATCGAATGTTATACATTTTATGAAATTTACAAAAAGTTTTTATAAATTACAGGATGTCTAAAACAAGCCGAATTATTGTTGTATCATTTACATAATTTATAGAATTAAGTGAAATAATAAACTTTTCAAAATTGATAATTCTATAACGTCTTTATTCATGTATATCTATGGTTACCCACCTAGAGGAATAAGTATTAGACAGGATAATAGCACAGACAAGACTTGTTACATTTGGCACAAGACTGGCAATTACATTTGTAGTTGAAACAACAAAAATAATGGCAGAACTTAATAAGTTCTCACAGGATACGGACAATGATAGCCAACTGCAAAAGGTAGTCCATTGCTAAAAAATAAAACAGATAGAACAAATCCTTTAACCCCAAATAACCAATTTTTTAAATGGTTTTTTATAACTAAAATTTTAATTTATGTCAAACAAAATATCAGTCCTGCAAAAGTTCAATATATCTGATTATTTGAGACGGTTAACTGAAGGATCATAAACAAAATAATTAGGTAGGAGTTTCTCGCAAACTATCTCTAGACTTTTCGGATTGTACTCCTTTTTTAGGGCGTTTTACTATACTCATGATTTTGTCTTTAATTGACATATACTAGTTACAGTAACAGATTATATAAAGATGTTGGATTGAATAAAATAAATAAATATAAAGTATCTATAGAATCATTCAATGTTCAGAATATAGAACATCTATTAGAAGGATTTGCCTACTTCATGACCGCAATTACCGAGAAACTAAATGCAAGGATATACATGCATTGAGTGTAGTTTTGCAATAAGGGAAAATGCACTAAAAGAAAGAAATTGTGATCCAACCTAATAACACACTTTCATGTTGTTATTGTAACTTCTAACGTTATCAGAAAAGCTATAAGAAAGAACAAGTATAATGACTTTCAAAAATATCAATATAAAATGTGTTGAAAAAGTTTCTCCTTTAACATTGGTTTTGATAAAATGCATTTAACTTTTCAAATATTAACAACATATCTAAAATTGTATTTTACGGGCGAATAATTGAAGTCCATAAAAAAGTTCTTAAATGTTAATGGAAGGACATGAAATACGTCTTCTCTTAAAGGGATGATGAAACCAGGTTCCCAATTGCTTGACAAGTAGATGAAATAAAGATTAAAATATTTTCACTTCATCCCTAATGCATCTTTAAGATCAATTTCATGATCTTGCTCGTCTGTTATGATTTGTCTTAGCTTTTCAGATAATGCAAACTCACCAGCCACTTCCGCTTGACGGATTCTTTCTCTATAATTCATTATTGTATCTTGTTCAGCTCTTAAATCAATTTCTAGCATAGTTTTAGAATCTTCTGAAGTTTCTGCGTCTTTACCTTTAACTGTAGGCTCCCCTCCAAGATAGTCGATCTGTCTTGCAACTTCTAAGGCATGAGTAAGCTCTTCCGACGCATGTGTCTTTAACTGTTCTGCAATATCTCCATATTCAGGACCTTTTAATGCAGCACTAAAAACAACATATTGAATAATTGCTTTATACTCTCTTGCTAGATCCTCATTTAACCCCCTAATAAGATCATCTTTTGATACAGAACTCTTTGTTTCAGAGCTTGTTGGCTGAAAAGCATCATTATTTGTCATATATCTAAGACATGTTCATAATAGTTTATATGATATTATTTTTGATAGGCTTTAAAAATTTTTAGCATTCAAAATTATCAAAGAATTTTATTGACAGACATCAAATAAGATTATAAATCTTATTATAAATCGTTAATAATATCATCTAAACCTAATACATTTAACAAAATTTTAAAAATAAAATTTTTTTTCAATTAGATTTTGTTTTAGTGAAAAAAATTCTATTATATAAATAACATTCTCTTAATAGTATGAATATTATAAGGATAAGTAGGAGTCATATGTTATGAATAAAAGCAAGAAACGAAATACAAATACAATGATTGTTGCTATCTTTATTGCATCCGGCTTAACCCTTCTATCACATTTAGCAATATCTTTTAGTTTAGATGCATATCCAGCTGCATTTGCAACAGCTCAAACACAATCTCATAACGACAATCACAATTCAGACAAATCAAGCTCGAATATTAATAATCGTCCAGGAGGAAATCAAGAAAATAACATAGTATGTGCTGCATCAATTACTACATGTCCTCCTCCAACTGGCGGAATCACCGGAGCAATTATTTAAATATTAAATATACAAAAATTTTTTCTATTATCTTTGATACCTTTGGGTAATTAGATTCAATTATGTTGACTCTGTTTATTCAGATAAAAAAACTCCAGTTATT
>JBQCGN010000249.1:0-6532 GCA_051955655.1 Candidatus Nitrosocosmicus sp.
ACGGTATATTTCTTTTATACCGAATTTATCTGTATTTATAGCTTTGTTATTGATGTTAATACTAGGTAAAGGTTTCTGTAAAGAATAGTAATAATAAATGAAAAAAGAAATGGATAATGATAAAATGATAATCGCGATGATTGATATCGATTTAATATTTTTCATTGAAATATGTTATTGATTAGTATATAGTAATAGAAATAGATATACATTATACAAGTACTGCATTTAAACAAAGCCGATAAATTAAGGCTCTACTTAAAAAGATCAGCTAAAAGATGTTTGCATAAAAACATTTATGTTATTTAATGAATTACCTTCTCTTTTTATTTTCCTAATAAGAATATTAATGATATCAAAAAAAGAGAAGATAAAGAATTTCGATTAAAATGTATTTTATTTTATAATAGTTAAATTTTTTGCTATGGCGTCTAATGTATACGTTACTGAAAATGGCTGCCCATTAGTTTTGTGAAATAAAAGAGCAGAGCCAGCAAAATTAAATGACCCTACACTAAAAGGTTTATCCGTAATTGTAACTGGAGTATTTGAAAACATTGTCATTGTAGATAATGCAATAGGTGCTCCATCAAACCATTTTGCATTAGATGGTTCTCCGTGATTTATGTCTGGCTTTACTTTTGGTAAATATTGGTGAACGACTTCTATTTCAATAGGTTTACTAGCAGTAAAAGTTACAGTTCCAATCCAAATTTTTCCGTCAGATCTTATTGGCAATGCAACGACTATGGAATGAGGGATTTGCTGATTGTTAATTTTTGCACTAGGAGCAGGCATTGAAGTAGAGGTGTTTTGTATGGTCACTGAATTTAACTTTTGAATCTCTGTTGAAGACGAAGAAGAATTTTGCCCCCAAATTCCAGGGACTGTAAGATTAAATACAATTGTACAAATGGAAACGATTAGAATCATTGTTTTTAAAATCATCAAAGGGGCTATTAATCTGGATGAATATAAACATAGTTATTCTTTTGGAGACTTGATAATTAAATTGCTATCGTATTTTATCGTCTCTAATAAAATAGAAAATATTTTGTAATGGTTTCTTTTCTTGATTCTCTTTTTGTAATGAGGTATATAAAAAAAACAGTCCTCATGGAAATGGTATACAATGGTTTGGTAAAGATATTAGACGTCCTTTCGAATCTTGATGCATCTATAATAATTATCAATAATGTTATTATTGGAAATAGAATTGGCATTATCGATGGCGGCTAGTTTGAAAGATTAACCAATTATGCAAAGCGATGGTAATATATAATTGTGATATATCTTGACCGAATTAAATAAACTTTATATCCTTTTAACAAAAATCTAGAGTTTTGTTTTTTCTTTATCTCTATCATAGGCCAAATTCATGATAGCTAATATATTTAATCAAAAAATAAATCAATAAAGTATAGATTGTTTACGGAAAGGGAATTATATTACCAGTATATTTTTTCGCATTAATTGTTTGATCTGCAATATGTGAATTAAATGGCAAAGGTATTACGAGCATAATAGAATTATCAGTATTATTGTAATTATAGGTTGCTGCATCAACTATAGGATAATTTTTTAAGCAGATAATCAAAAATATGCTCATCACCAAGATAAAATTGTAAAGTCCACGCCTTCTATCCATTTATGTTTGTTTTTACTTTAAATCACATTCATAAATTAATTTAATTAAAGATTTCTGTTTGATAGTTACATTACATAGTTCATTAAATGCTTTTATATGAGGACGATTCTGTTTGGTTTTTTCTTTATTATATTATCTATGATAAATTTGATTATTTCTTTTGATACTAGTTTAAAATGATTAAACCATTTTCATAATTAGAGTATGAATTAAAAATATTATGCCATTGGCCTATAGAAATGAATTGATTATTGTTCAAACATCAAAAGAATCTTGCACAACAAAAAAAATTATGCCTTATCTTAAAGCAAAATATATTATATTAATAAAATATACTGCAGCATATTTTCATAGTTTCAATTGAATATGCAAGGAAGAAATGGTATAAACAAAATAACATCCCTATCAAATCCTATAACATATGTTCCAAAAATTATGTTTTTTACTAAAGGCAAAGGTATACATAAAGACTACCTTACAAGCTTTGAGCTTGCTTTACGTGATGCGTTCATAAGCGATCTAAATTTAGTATCTGTATCTAGTATAAAACCACCCAATTGCAAAATAGTAAATAGAGAGGAAGGCAGAAAATATCTTGTATCAGGACAAATTGTTTTTACGGTTATGGCTAAATCTTCTACAAATGAGCCAAATAGATTAATTGCTGCTTCTATTGGTTTAGCTAGACCAGCAGATGATACTCAATATGGATATTTATCAGAACACCATTCAACAGGAGAGACAGCACAAAAGGCAGGAGATTATGCCGAGGATTTAGCTATGGAAATGCTTGCTACGACACTTGGTTTACCTTCTGATCCAACACTTGCCTGGGATCAAAAAGAGGAGCAATGGAGACTTTCAGGAAAGATTTTCAAGACTCAAAATTTTACGCAGTCTGCAGCAGGAAATAAAGATGGTTTATGGACAACGGTATTAAGTACAGCAGTACTAATATTATGACTTTTTATTATTTTCTCTTCAACAATCAGAGCGACCCGAAGTCATAAATAGAAAAAAACTTGAGATTCTCTCTATATAATGATACATCAATCAGGTCATGAAAAAATCGTTTATATCATTTAATTTGATTCTAAATTTCTTTCATTGTAATTAATAGTTTCATCAAGCATCTATTACATACTGCAATAATGGATTATTTAATATCAATTTGTTACACATGTGAATATAATGTCGACAACAGTCCAAAATAAGAAGAACAGATTGCAATTTGGATTATCTATTCCGCAGGGCTGGAGAGGCGGAGATTTACCCCTTGAGCAAGAAAATAACCCTGTAAAGCAATTTGAATTCTCAAAGACAATTACTACTCTGGCAGACACTCTTAATTTTGAATCTATCTATACCTATGATCATCTCGTTCCTCATTATGGAGATGATATAGAGAAAAATATCTTTGAGTGTTATACTCTATTAACAACTGCAGCTGCAATAACAAAAAAAATAAAAATAGGTCAGCTGGTAACGTGCAATTCATATCGTCATCCTCCATTGGTAGCAAAGATGCTTTCCACATTGGATGTTATAAGCGGTGGCAGACTAGAACTAGGAATAGGTGCAGGCTGGTATAATCAAGAATACCTGGCATATGGATATGATTTTCCATCAAGTGTAGCAAGAATTAGACAATTAGATGAATCTTTGAGCATAATTAAAGCAATGTGGACGGAAACATATGCTGATTTTCAAGGACACTATTATACAATAAAAAAAGCAATATGTAATCCAAAACCGATTCAAAAGCCTTATCCTACAATAATGGTTGGAGGTGTGGGAGAAAAGTATTTGTTAAAAGTTGTTGCAAAACATGCAGACCGATACAACTTATTCTTTGGTTCGCCTAAAGAAATGAAAAGAAAAATATCTATCTTAAAAGAATATTGCAAATCTTGTGACAGAAAGAAGCAAAATGATATGCAATATTCTGTTGTCTTACCGTGTATAATTAGAGAAACAGAAGATGAGGTTAACAATATATTAACAAAATATAAAAGAAAAGATAAAACCAAAAAACAATATATAGAATACCTTGCTAATGGAATTACAATAGGAAACCCTGATATAATTTTAAAAGGTATAAATGAATATGTAGATGTAGGCGTAACACATTTTATAATGCACTTTATAGGATTAGATGAATTTTCTTTGAGATTATTTGATTCTAAAATAATAAGACATTTACAGTGAATGAAACGGTTTTTTGAGCATATGGTTGAATAAATTTACTATTAATAATTCAATAAATACGAATATAATAAAAAAATGAAAAATCTTATCTTTATTTATTGTTTACTGCTCAAGGTTATCATCTATAAACTAGATTCTAATAAAATATTTTTAATATGATTTACTATACTAAAAGTATTATATTTTATGATAAAAATAGATTTTATTTTACTATGGCATATAAAAAAGGAGGTCGATAAATACTTTTGTAATAAGATTATAATATATGGAAGAGGGTGAAAATTTAAGGACTGCTGATATTATAGCTGATGCTTTAATTGATTGGGATGTAAACGTTATATTTGGATTACCCGGTGATGGTATTAATGGTTTTATTGAGGCACTAAGACAAAGACAGGATAAAATAAAATTTGTTCTGGTAAGACATGAGGAATCTGCCGCATTTATGGCCTGTGCTTATGCGAAATATACTGGTAAATTAGGTGTATGTGTTGCTACATCCGGACCAGGGGCAATACATCTTCTAAATGGATTATATGATGCCAAATTAGATAATACTCCTGTTCTTGCTATCACAGGTACCACTTATTCTGATTTAATTGGTTCTAATTATCAACAAGATGTTAATCTTTTGCAGCTATTTTCTGATTTAGCTATTTATAACAATATAATCAATTCACCAGAGCATGCTGAAATGGCTGTAGATATAGCATGTAGAACTGCTTTGGGCCGAAGAGGAGTAACCCATTTAACTATTCCTATAGATGTTCAAGAACAAAAATTAAAAGGCAACTATTCACGTCATAAAGTTGAAGGTCATACCTCTGATATTTTTAATTATGACATTATTCCCAATCAACAATTATTAAAAAAGGCTGCAGAAATACTTAATGTAGGAAAAAAAGTTGTAATATTAGTTGGACAGGGAGCTTTAGGAGCTAGGGAAGAAGTTACTGCTATATGTGAACAATTAGCGGCACCGGTTATCAAAGCACTTTTGGGCAAAGCAGTAATCTCTGATTACAGTCCTTATAGTCTTGGTGGAATCGGGCTCTTAGGTACAGAACCTGCTAGTGATGCTATGGCTGAAGCAGATACATTGTTGATGATAGGTACATCTTTTCCATATATTGATTATCTTCCAAAACCAGGTCAGGCAAAAGGAGTCCAGATTGACATTATGCCAGAGAAAATTGGATTAAGATATCCAGTAGATGTGGGATTGGTTGGAGATTCAAAACTAACATTATCTGCATTGCTTCCTTTGCTAAATAAAAAAGATAAGAAAGAAGATTTTGACTTTTTAACGGAAAAACAGAGAGCAATGAAAAAATGGAATAGCTTGTTAAAAGAGCAAAGCAGCAGATCAGATAAACCAATTAAGCCGCAAGTTATCGCTACTGCTGTTTCTAATGAATTAGAAGACAATGCAATAATTTCTGTAGATAGTGGAACCAATACAAGCTGGGCTGCTAGATATATCTTTATCAGAAACAACATGAAGTTTTCCTTATCGGGTACTCTTGCTACTATGGGTTGTGGTTTACCATACGCAATAGCGGCCCAAATTGCATTTCCAGAAAGACAGTCTGTAGCCTTTGTAGGTGATGGTGGATTTACTATGCTAATGGGAGAATTTGCAACAGCAGTACAATATAATTTGCCAATTAAAGTTATAATAATAAAAAACAATACATTGGGAATGATAAGATGGGAACAAATGGCTTTTCTTGGAAATCCTGAGTATGCGGTAGAATTTACTCCCATTGATTTTGCAAGGTTTGCTGAAGTTTGTGGTGGAAAAGGCTATTCTATTACCGAACCAAGCGAAGTGAGTTCAATTATACATGAAGCTATGCAAGAAAATAAACCTACAATTATCGAAGCATACGTAGATCCTTTTGATCCTCCAATGCCCCCAAAAGTAGAAGCAGAGTTTATCAAAAATTTGACAGAATCGTTTGCAAAGGGACAACCATATGCTTCAAGGATTGGTTTAACACTTTTTAGAAATCAGATTCACGAACGATTAAGAAGTTTCCATCACCATGATAAATTAAATACTAATGAACGCTCTATTGATAAAAAACAACAACAGTAGAAAAGATATTGATATGATATTAAAGTCATGGTCGTTATTCATCAGTAGGGCAGTATATGAAGAAGAAGAAAAAGAATAAAACAGGATTTTTCAGAAGAAACACATGGCCAAATACACAATGATCTAACTTATACCAAAGTTTGTTATCTGTAATAAAAATATATAAACAATTGGATTCAAGTTTACAAATTAGATTCTTGTATTGATCGAAGCAAAAGAAGGAAATAGGCGAGAAATAATAAATCTCCTTTTGTCTTTTGTTAATCCACCAAGAAAAAGAGAAGGAAATATCTTATACTTTGACACCTCTATCATATCCAAATAATTATATCTTTTTTCTTTCTTCAGAAACTATAATTAATAAAAGTATCTAAACTAAATATCAAAGCAAGGTAGCAAAAATAGATCATTTTTTGCCACTATTGTCCTCATCTATTTAATTATTGTTAACCGAGTCCTCTTCATTATTCAGTTCTTCGTCTATTTTCTTTTTTAACTCTTTATACCTTTGATATTTCCTATTCCACTTTGAGAGGATTATCCATTGTCTTATTCCAACACCTAACCAAATAATT
>JBQCGN010000250.1:0-5221 GCA_051955655.1 Candidatus Nitrosocosmicus sp.
TTGCGAATGTGCATTTTCTATATATATGGGGATGATGGCTAGGGCAACAGAAATGATAAAAGCCATTCCTAATATCTTGAAACTCATTGTTTTTCTAAATTTCTAACTACTTATATCTGATTTTTTACAGTTCATAAAAGATTTGGTTAAAAAATATATTTAAATGTAATACATTATCTTGGCTAGTAATGTTGAATTATTGTCTTGTCAAATATGCAATATGTCCGAGCCTTATATAATAGATAAAGCAATAAGCGATTACATTAACTAGATCCTTTTGTTTAACTTTAGAGATCCATTTTTGTTCTCCATATCCAATTGATTTAGCATTAGTTCTGATTTTTGTTTTATATCTTTAATTATCAATTGCATATTCACTATATAACTTTTCTCTATACAAATGCAATAACTATTAGAACAATAAATAATTAAAAAATATAAAAAATAATTTATCAAAATACTAAATTTAAACAAAAACTCAGGGAAAGGGATTTGAACCTTTGGCTTTAACTTGGGGGTTCTACTTTTGATTTTATCCATAAAAACATTATTATGGGTTAAAACATCACAAGTTAATCGTTTTTTTAAAAAATATTGAATTTGCTTTAGTTTCTTTATATTAGTAATTTTGAATATCTAAAACATCAGATTTAATATCTTCACAAATAATTGACAAGAATAGGATCTGAACCAGCAATTTGAACTAATAGGCTTATTGAAATAACTTATGATGTTACAATTAATGTAAAAATATATTCTACGTCTTCGACTGCAGCATTCATTTTAAAATTTGTGCTTTTATTTTTACTAATTGTATGCTCGGATTTACTTGTAAAATTGAAAATTATCTGTAACAAATCAAAAAAACCGTTTACAATATCGTTTTGTGGATTACCGGTTGTAGAATTTTGAACAATATTTATTTTCAATGACATTGACAAGTTCGCATCTAGGACATGCAAGAATCGAGGGTTTCTTTATTATTTCATCTTCTGGAATAATTCCATTATAGGCAAGTATTTTATTTTTTAATTCATTACCCATTCTAGTTTTTATATAACTAGAGCCTTGTCTTGAGTTCATTGACCATCTGACTTTCTTTTTTAATGCATATTCTGGAAGGTAGTCACTGTCAGAGGTTATTGCTGAATGACGAATACAATATGGGTTGAATTTTTTGTTATTAACTACGTATAACATTTTTTCTCTTTCTTCTCCTTTTATTTCTCCTGTTTCAATTAATCTTAAAATTCTCTTTTTTAACTGATTCATCATGGTATGAAGAGCTTCTGGTTTTATCGCAGCACCATTATGTAAGTTAATGTCTTTTAAAAAAACATGTTCAAAGTGATTTGAAAAAGCCAAGATTGCCTTTAGATTATTGTTTTGATGTCTTTCAGATGCACCGTTTTCTTTCATAAATTCATGAAATTTAAAAACAAGTGTTACATTTTCTTCCTTTGGCAATAGCCTTATCTTATTCACTGTTGTAGAAAGCTTTGTGGGCAATTTTTATTCAGAGTCCTCCTTCATTTTGCTCTTTGATAACCAACTAAATAAAAGAAGCTCAAGTATATGAGCCCATGTAATACGTGGGCCCAAGGGGGTTTGAACCCCTGACCTACCGGTTATGAGCCGGTCGCTCTACCAGGCTAAGCTATGGGCCCAACATTTAACTTTATCAAACCAAAGTCTGTATAAAGGTTTTGATTAATTAATTTAGACAGCAATTAACTAGCCCTAACAGAGTTGTTGTCTACATACATTTTTTTTACTGAATCTAAAAGCATATTTTGTGCATCAAGAGATGTTTTTACAGCATTTAAAATTTTACCCCTTTTATCTTCTGAAGTTTCTTTAATAATAGTTTCCCATACCTTTGAGTGATATACATCTATTTCTTTATGAATTCTAAAATATTCGTTTGATTCACTATCAGTAATACCATAAAATTTTTGCAATCCTTCTAATTTGGTTTCGCTTATCTTTGGTAACTCTTTTTCAAAGGCATATAGAGCAGCAACGCACTCTTCAAAAGATGAAGCAGATATCTCCAATAAATTGTCTATAGCTTGTTTTGTTAAACCATCAGCACAATAGTTTAACAATTCTTTTCTATCAATATTCAAAGATGTAGCAAAATTTATCCAAGGCTCGATATGATCAAGTTCATCCTCAAGTGTATTTTGTATGGAGGTATTATATTTTTTTTCCAAATTATTTTCTAAAGCATTTTTCACCATAGAAGGAACAATCTTAACCATTTGAAAATACTCTTGAGAATAGCCTGTCAAATGATCTAAACTTAACTTGCCTTCTTGCCATAGTTTATAAAAATCATGTTTTAGTAAGCTATATTTTTCTATTTCGTAGTTTATTTCATCAATTATATCAACCATGTATACTTGATTTATTTCCCATACCTATAAAAAACATTTTGAAAGTCATAAGTATATAAAAATAAGAAAGGATTTTATAATATCTTTAAATTAAACACTTTGAAGCTCCGGTGGTGTAGAAGCCGAAAAGCTGCATAGTCCGGTCAAGCATTGCGGCCCTTCGAGTCGCAGATCCCGGGTTCAAATCCCGGCCGGAGCATTCACTTTTGATGATATTACGAGTAAAATGCAGATAACGTAGCCTCATAAATATTGAAACCACTAATTTCTGGTAGAAATGGAGAAGAAAGTGCAAAGCACACTATTAATAACAGTATCTCACTTGATTCTGTAAGTAAAGACTTTTGATCAAGTTTTAAAAAGTTGTTCGATTGCTCAAAAACAGATCAAAAGCCACTCTAATTTCAATACACTCTATAACGTTTCCTGCATCAAAATAATTAAAAATACTACGGTTATTCAAATGCTAAAACTCTTCGTTTTTAAGTTGTTTTTACCTAAAAATCAAAATTGTTGCTATTTAATTTGTAGATATTATCTATTTTAATAAGTTCAAGATCATTTATCTTATAGTCTCCCTTTTTTGAGGTGAGCTCGCATTGTATTTTTTTTGAAATTTTCATTTCCTACTTGATTTAATTAATTTAATCAATATTTTTTCAAATTCTAATTTGAAATTCGTGTAATAATACTTACCTGACTTAGATTTTTACTTCATTTTTATTAATCTATAAATATACAATTTCTATTTATGACATTCAAAATGAATATGTAATATTGAACCGATACTATAGTATTGTGTTTGAAAAACTAAGTCAGATCAAGGACAAGAATATTTCAGTAGTTGTAATGTATGATTTTTTTATTGATAGAATAATAACTCTAAAAACAAAAGAGGAATTTTGTGATTCATTAGATGAAAAGATAAAGTATGGTGGAGGTAGCATAAGAAACATTCCGACACGTGATATAAATGGAGGAAATGCAGTCAATGTAGCATATCATCTAGCTCATTTGGGTTTAAACGTAGTTTTATTTACCGTTGCTGATGAGTTTGGCAAATCTCTTTTACAAAAAACTTTTTCTAAATTTGGCAATAAAGTAAGACTTTATATTTCAAATGGAAAGCCTGGCCTTACAACCTCTTTAGAATTTCAAGACGACAAAAATGATACCAAAGTAAATGTTATGTTAAGCAGTCTTGGAGATAACATAGATTTTGCTCCTCAAAGAATTATAGATTTTCAAGATGGTGAAAAAGTATTATCAGATGCAAATGTAGTTGTTATGGTCAACTGGGCAACTAATTTGAAGAGCAAAGAGTTGGCCCAATACGTGTTTGATAACTCACCTGCAGCCATCCATTTTATAGACCCGGCAGATATAGAAACACGCAAAGATGAGTTTTACGATTTTTTAAAACATTATTCAAAAGATATTGATGTTCTAAGTATAAATGAAAATGAATGCAACTCTTTGTACAATTCTATGGGTCTTAACTTTAATGCGGCAGAAGAAAAGGACAATGACAAGGATAATGAAAAAGGAGAGAAATTATTTAAAGAGGCCGCTAAAACCATATCAAATAAAACAGAGATAACAAGTGTAGATTTGCATACTAGGCTGGGTGCAGCATGGTCCAATGGAAATGATTCTGTATTTAACCCATCTATCAAAACCGAGATAAAGATGATGACTGGAGCTGGCGATTCATGGGATGCGGCAGATATTTTTGGATATGTTGCAGGTTTGCCGCCAAAAGACAGACTTTATTTTGCAAACTTGTATACATCCCTTTTTATTGGTAATTCTGATTTGGAGCCGGCCACATTGGAGCAACTATACAGCGTTTATAAATAGATGTTATAGTAACTTGATAAGTAATTTTAAGCGTTATATATTAGATTAGTATGTTGTATATTTCAAAAATCATTTCGGATTACCAAATTTCCTATATCAATTTGGAGTGTGTCATATAACCTAATACAAAATAAGTTTTTTAAGAATTGCAATAAAAAAAGTAAAGCAAAATTTCCAAACGTCATTTGCAGATGGGGTTGTCAAGATAAGCAATCTGGATCAAGAATTGGTCAAAATTATAATTAATGATAAACAGAAAATCCTCACAAACATTTGCAGCCATATTTAACATGATGGTAAGACAGATTTGATACAGTTACTTTTGATGCAGGTGACGAATATGATAACGTTATTGAGTAACGCACTTTCTGCTGTTTCCTTTTTGGAAAATAGTTAAATTGAGGTAGTAAAATACCTATTTCTTAAGATTTTCTTTTAGAATCATATCCTATATTTACGAAAGATTGTACATCAAACGCTGGTTTTAATTTTTAGAATTAGGTTAATAGATGCACAATTTAACTTTTTTAGAGTTTTTTACATTTGTAAATATATGGTGTTAAATATCTTATTTTATTTATAAAATAACATGGCAAAAGACCCAGTATGCAATATGAATGTAGATGAGAAAAAAGCAAAGTATGTTTCTGAAGCAAACGGAAACAAAGTATATCTTTGTTCTTCAGCATGTAAACAACAATTTGAACAGAATCCTTCAAAATACGGATATTAGAGAAAGGCAAAAGACATATTATTTAAAGTTCATCTTTGCCTTCATATTTTCTTTTTATGGATTCTATCCTTCCTCTATATTTTTCACTATATCCGGATTTACAAGAGACACAACAGAAAAATCGCTCTATGTCTGCAAACTTTAATACTTTCGGCTTTCCAGAAATTGGCCCATCACAAAAATTGCAAACCAACTTTATTGCAAGTCCACGGGTAATGCCGGTTTTAAT
>JBQCGN010000251.1:0-4858 GCA_051955655.1 Candidatus Nitrosocosmicus sp.
GGATCTTTAATATAATCATCTAATCGCTCGCTAACCTTATTGACATTATGAACAGAATTATCAAAAAAAGTATTCAATTCAATATAGTAAAACATATAATCACATATAATAAAATCATTTATATAATTTAACATACATGATTGTAATTATAAAAGACTCTTGTAGGTATGAAACTAGAATATTATTATCAAAATTGTCTTGATGCATATAAATGACCACATCCTTTTCAAAGGTTTTTAACTACATCTGATATTAATTGATCTGCAAAGTCAAGAAAAAAGCTTGAGGCATTGCGTTGTTCAATACAAATTCAATCCAAATTAAGAAAAAGAATAAAGCCAAAAAATAAATGATCTTTTTCATAATTAGCAATATTAAAAAAATTGTATAGCTATGTGTCTAAGCAGATAATTTTAGCGGTAACGTTTGTAAATCTAATTAATACTCATTAATAATTTGCAAAGTTTTGATACATGTCTACTTATGCAAAAGATCATTATTTTTTAAATCTTTGCTTCAGCAGCAGAGCAGTGTTAGAGAAATACTTCCAAAGCCTTATGCAAGTTGTTCAAAGAAACCATATTGCAATAAGAGAAAGTGAATTAAAAATATATAAACCCATTAAAAAATTTCTTTTTAGAAAACTATATGTTTCCGAATTTACTATAGACTACACTAAACTCAAAGACAGTTCAGAGTAAGTTGTGTTACTGATTGCAAGTAAATTATAAATCAAGAGTATCATTACAAGAAGCTATCGAGCGAAATTTGGTTGTAGTGGAAGTTTTTCTTGATACATTAAAAAATAATATCTAGTATCCCGTTTCAAATAGTGGAAGAGAAGAATATGCATCAACAAGAGTCAGTTTTGAACAAAAACTTTAGTTACATTGTACAGAGGAGAATAGCATTATCGAAAGAATGATGGGATTTGCAAGGCCTGTGTTTTGATGATCATTTTCCTTGCAAAAAAGGAATTGATCTAAAACATGTTCAACAATGAATGATTCTTTTTGTTGGTTATAATTTTTCTAACAATAAGATAATATCAATACAAGAGTACCATAGTATTACATACGATATTTAAAAAGCACCCATAACAAATACAAAAAAAATTGGGAAAACAACGCAAGTTTTACAACTAAATTTAATTCCAGTTAGTCTTATGATCTATATATTACATACAATCTAATACCTTACTTTAGGTCTATTACTTTACTATAGGATTTACTTTTATATTTTTTTGTAGTTTTCTATTATAATGGAAATACAAGATATGCAAAAAAGTGAAAATCTAAGAAAACAATATTTATTAAATTTCAAAAGAAATGGGCAAATATTAATACTAAAAGAAAAAGAAAAAAAATTAAATGAAGGAAGGATATATAGAGAGTGAATATCATAGATACAGGAAATCTTTTAAATATTGAAGCAAAACTATTTGGCCAAGAAAACAATAAAAGCATAATTTATTCATTTGTAGAGTCTCAACATACACTGTACATAGACAAAAGAGAAATATTACTATCGCAAATACAAGCCTGTGATCGTTTATTAATATATCTAAAAGACGAGTCCGATATAACTACTATCAATAACGAAATTTCCAGTCTTAAAATGTCACTGGATTTTATGTTATATTAATCTATAATAATAAATTTAATACGAGAACAAAAACAATTTGTTTAATCAGCAATAATTTTATTGAAGAATTGTTATATCCGTTAGTTTCACTTTCAAGAAATAATAAAAAATTGAAATACTAATTACTAGTCTCTAATCCTTTAATCCGTTCAGATACACCTTGAATTTCTTTTTCAAGATCTTTTTGATATTCTTTTAATATTTCAATTTTTTCGTTCTTCGTAAGAAAACTTCTTGATCTCTGGTAATTGCCTTCACCACAATGACCATATCCACTATTGCTATAACCACACACCATCATCTTTTCACCTCCCTATCCCATTATCGGACACACGATATATAGTAACTACGACCAATATATTCATATCGGTCATCCAATACCAATATTAATAGAAATTCAAAATGTATCAAGAAATAATTAACAACCTTCATCACTACAATTAAAGAAAATAGAAGATAAAGTTTGTAATATTCGCCGAAATCTTAAAAATAATTGATTTCACAGGTAAGAAAAGTTATCAATGAGGGTACTAAAGCAATCAAATAAATTGATTGGAATATAAAAGAAATCAATGACATTATTTTCTACTCAAAAGCTAAATCAATTATTATTATTGTATCCAGTATCAATTCAATTTAATCATTATCGTTACTAAATATAAAAATTTTCTCACTATTTGACACATTAAAACAGTTAATATACATTAACCTTCCACTATCTATTAGTGCAAAATTATAATAATTTAAAAATAATTACATCTATTTGTATAATTGGTTTATTTGCATATCTACTAACAACAAATGGATTAGCAAATCATCAAATAGCGAATGCTCAAACTGCCTCTTCAAGTAATTCCACAACCAATAATACAAAACCTCTTCCTGTACTTTTGATTCACGGGTATGCAGCTGATGCCTCATCATGGAATAAATGGCAAGAGTTGCTTAAAAAAGATGGAATCTCATCATATCCAATAACATTTAATCAATCGGACGATAAATGTGGGTCTGCTGCCGATCATGCAAAAGAATTATCAGATGTGATTGCAAAGATCAAAAGCCAAAATGGCCAGAGCATGGTGAATATAGTAGGACATAGCAAAGGAGGGCTGGATGCAAGAGTCTACCTTGCAAATGGGACAAAAGAGGTAGCAAACCTCATAATGATCGGAACACCCAACTCTGGATCACCATTAGCAGAAAATAATAATATATGCACGCCTGCAGTATATGATCTGAAACCTGGAGCCCCAGATACCAAAGTAAAATCAAATCCAAATACACATTATTATACTATTGCAGGGGATTGGAATCCCAATAATGGAAATTGTGATTTATCAATGTTCTCACTAACCGAACAGGGTGGATCAACTGCGCTTCCAAAACCAAATGACGGATTGGTTCCGGTATCTAGTGTAGAATCATTAGGATATGCACATAGCCTAGGACATAGTAAAAGCTGCCATTCTAATTTATTAAGTGAATATGAATATGGATTATCTAAAGATATTCTATTAGGAAAAAAGTGACTTAAATATTTTTTTTAGAACAACAGAGCCTCGAACAAAAATAATAAAAATATTTAATGACAATCATCAAAAGATTTCAAATAGGCAGATAGTTGGAGAATACATCATAACAAATTAAAATACTACATCATTATTTTAAATGAGAAAATATATATACTGTTTTACAATTTTTTCAAATAGAATATATAATTTTTATTTATCTTCAATTGTATAATTAGCTTCTTTTTCTTGTCTTTGATCTTAAATCTTTTATTATTTGATCAGTCTTTGATTGTCCATCTTTAATAGACCCTTTTATTGTATTTAATGAAAAGTCCGCATTTTCATAAAGAGATGGAATAGGCTCATCTCTAGTTATATAATAGACTCCTTTTATTTCTGCACCATGTTGTTCAGAAACTTTTTTGTACCTTGAAAGAATGTTATCATATCTTTTCTGTTCTTCCTCATCTTCTGGCTTAAAATGGTCTTTTAACATATTATAAAGATCATTGATAAGCTTTAGTTGAAAAGTCATTGCTTTGGACATGTGTATATTATGTAAAGTCTTGTCACTGAACATGATATCCCTTGCTCTATGTTGAACTTCTTGCAAACTGGAAGGAAGACTTTCAATATTTTTTGGATAATTTTCGACCAAAAATATTCGTTTATCTCTTACAGGCGATGCCTCTATAACCTCTCTTAATGGAGTATTGCTCAATAAACTACCATCCCAAGCAAATACTCCTTTTTCTACTTCCGCCCACTTAAAATAATATGTAGGATAAGCAGTTGTAGCAAGTAAATGTTTTGAAGTTATTTGTTGTTTGGAACTATCAAATACAAGCGGTTCTGCAGAAAGTACATTAACTGCGGTTATTATAAGACGACAGTTAGATTTACCTCCGGGTTGCAACTTGTTATAATCGATATACTTTTCGACCGTATTTATCAACGGTGAATGGTCATAAAGGTATGTCCATTTATCAGGATAGAAATAGTTTGGATCGTTATAGTTTTCAGGGCTCCATCGTGGCTCAAAGACTTTTTTATTTCCATAAATTGCAGAACAATAAAATGATAATGTTGATTTTGTTCTAAAGATTCCAGGGAGATATTCCGGAGGTAGTCTCTCAATAAATGGAAAATTATAATTCAAAGTGCTACAGCTACTGTTATTATTACCTTCGGCCAGCTCTAGCCAAAATTGCTCTAAAGCTTTTTCAGGATGATCATCCTTACTCCCTGCAATTATAGCAGCATTTAAAGAACCAATAGACGTTCCTGCAGCGATATCAAGTTTTATATTGTTAGATACAAGTGCTTTGAAAACTCCACATCCAAACGCACCCAACGAACCCCCACCTTGAAGTATCAACACATTTTCTAAAGAACTAGCCATATTGAGTATTTTATATATACTCTATCTATTTCATAAAGTGTTTTGTATACATTTAGGCTTCAGAATTACAATATGCATTTTCCTAAGCATATTTATGTAAACTTCAATTATTTTGTGGTCTTAAATATTTGGCCAATTTTATCTGCATAATAGACTATTAGCTAATATGTAGAGATCTATCACACTAAAATACAAACAATCACATTTTTTTAAAAACAACAATTATTTTGATCCTGAATTACAACAAACAATTAAATTAATATAAGTTAGATATGATTATAAATATAATTGCGTTTCAATG
>JBQCGN010000252.1:0-6382 GCA_051955655.1 Candidatus Nitrosocosmicus sp.
CACTAGGTTCGATTGAGCAGCACGGTTCACATTTGCCTTTTTCAACAGATACAATAATTGTAGAACAAATATCAAAGATTGTCGCTCAAAAGATCAAAATATTTTTGCTTCCATCACTTTATTATGGAGTATCTTTTGAACACGAACCTTTTTTTAATATATCCATCAACTACGACATTCTTTTAAGTTTTATATCAGATATATGCATATCTTTATTTAAACAGGGAATAAATCGAATCTACATTATTAATGGACATCATGGAAACATAGGGTTACTACAATATGTAGCACAAAAAATATCAACAAAATACCAGACAAGAGAAAAAATGTTCTATTTTATTAATTATTGGCAATTGTTGGATAAGAATTTTGATCATGCAGGGGAAGTTGAAACATCTCTTATGCTATTTCTATGTCCAAATTTGGTTAGAAAAGATCTTTTTGAAAAGGGATTTGAGTTGGATGAGAGAAATAGCAAAATCAATAGAATAGGAATAAATATGTCCATAAACAATCCCGGTGGATTTATAAAGTTCACTAAAAACGGTATTTGGGGCAATCCTTTAGCCTCCTCTTATGAAGAGGGAAAAAATATGATAGCAAGTATCACAGAGAAAATAATATTATTGATTTCAGATAAACTATATAAGTAAACTGTATGGAAGAAAATAAATTTATAATAGAGCAGGATTTGATAAACAATAGGTTAAATAAGAATTGTCAGTAGATATGGCTGTAAAGGTTCTAGATGAGAGCCTCGGTAAAGATGTATTAATAAAATTAAAAGGTGGTAAGGTTATCAGAGGTAATTTACAAGGTTTTGATCAACATATGAATTTGTTATTAGAGAGTTCTGTAGAAATTCTTGAAGATGGTAAATCGGATGATATAGGAAACATTGTTGTACGAGGAGACAATGTAGTTATAATATCACCGCCTCAATTTAAATAAAACCAATCGGAATAAAGGAGATTAAAAATGACTAAAGGAACTACATCAATGGGTAAATTTACCCGAAAAAAAACACACATAAGATGCAGGAGATGTGGATACAATTCATTTCATAAGAGAGGAAAAACTTGCTCCAAATGTGGTTATCCAGATTCTAAAATTAGAAAATATAGATGGATTAAAAGACATTCCAGATAAAGATAATGGAAATACATTATTTCGTACTCAAAAACTATCAGTTATTTTAATCGGATTGTAATTTTAAATATTTATGATAGATTATCTATTATTCATAGGTTCGATTTTATTGGGGATTATCTGTCCTTTGACAATAAACCAGTTTTTTATATTTAGGAAGAATAAAAAATATGATGCATATAATGATTTTAAATCTGAATTAGACAAGTTAACAATTGAAAAGTCAATTGCACTACAGGCAATAGATAAAACTAACCAATCATTCGATGCTCAAAGAATAGATGCTCTTCAAAAGGACAAACTCTTATTAAAATACAACATGCTTCTAGACAATTATAACGAACAAATTTCAAAAATAAAACCCATCGTCGATATAAATGAAATCTATGAATATCGTAATCAAATATACTCTTTTATATCTGATACAATATGCAAAATAGACAAAAAACTAGACGAACTGTCAGACGAATATAAATATCATTATCAAAATAATAAAGATAAAAATACACATAATGATAGCGATAAAGAAAAATCCATCAGCGGTGACCATGATAAAAGAGAAAGTAAAGAAAAAGTTGAATTCACTAAAACATCATTAAATAAATCTGAAAAAAGAGAAACAGATATAGAAAATGACAACAAAGAAATTTTTCAATTATCTTCTACATATCATCCATATCCCAAAGATCACATTATCCAACAAAAACAAGAGAATACGCCAGGTACAATAAAAGAAAAAATAAAAGAAGAGAAGATCACAGAAATAGACTCTGAGGAATTAGATAAAATACAAAAAGAGGTTCTGGACATATTACAAAGATTAGGAGATTCTTCATTTAAAGTACAACATTATTGAATATACATTTAAAAAAAAACCTTAATGTCTGAAAGATTATCATAGTTAGTTATAATAACATAAACATTATCAAAAAAAGCATGGATCGAATATTGGAAAAAAGCTTTAATAAAATTTCTAAAGATATAATTCTTAATCACATAGGTCAAGATTCTCTAATTATCGGATTAGGCAGCGGTAGAGCTGTTTCCATGGTTGTGAATAATTTATCTGAGCCAATTATTAAAAATTGTGAATTCATTTGCACATCCCTTCAAATAAAAATAGATGCAGAAAAAAAAGGGATAAAAGTATTGGACGAATCGAAAATACCTGAGTTAGACCTTGTTATCGATGGAGCCGATCAAATTAATAAAAGTTTTTTAATGATCAAGGGAGGAGGCGGAGCACTATTAAGAGAAAAAATTTTGTTTTATTCATCAAAGAAAACGATTATTGTGGGTGATCATTCTAAATTCGTTACTAATTTTTCAAGATCACTTCCGATAGAAGTAATCCCGTTTGGTCGTACTGCCGTAAAACCTTTCTTAATCAAAATTGGTGGAAATCCGATGATTAGAACTTTGGATAGAGGCTATCCATATCTAACAGAAAACGGCAATATAATACTAGATACAATGTTTGACAATTATAACAACGTGATAGATCTAGACAAAGAAATAAAAGAAATACCCGGTGTTGTAGAAACAGGCTTTTTTATTAAACCAGCATCGATTTACTATAAAGCAATAGATCAAGATAATTATCAAATATTTAAGAAAATCGAATACAAGGAACAGGACTCTGTGAGCCAATATAAATTAGTGGATCACAATGGATAATACAAGAAATGCAAAATTCCTGTGACCTTTTGATAACTAATGCAAATGTAGTAATTCCTAAAATAGGAATCATGAAAACCAACATTCTCATAGAAAATCAAAAGATCAAATATTTAACAAAAACCATTGACAATATATCATATTCAAATAAAATTAATGCTAATGGAAAAGTTGTTTTACCGGGCCTAATTGATCCACACATTCATTATGGGGTTTTTTCGCCAATAGAAAAAGCATCAAAAACAGAGTCTAGATCAGCAGCTATAGGAGGAGTTACTACAATAATGCGAATGCTAAGATTAAAAGAATCATACACCCAAAAGATCGGCGAACAGCTGAAAGCAAGTGAAAATAATCATTTTATTGATTATGCTATACATGCTTCAATTTTAAATCAAAATCAAATCGAAGACATTCCCTTTCTTTGTAATTCAGGAATAACTTCTTTTAAGTTGTATATGAATTTAGGTACAACAGACAATCGAATATTGATGGATATGAATCCTTATGAGAATAAACTATTGCCAGAGCATATTCAAACATCAGATGTTCTTTATAAAGAGGTAATTAAAAAATCATCGTCATATTTCCATAATTCAGTAATTTTGGTACATGCAGAAGATCACGCAATGTGTTCGAATTTAATTAATAAAAATAAAATTGCATATCAAAATAAGAATTATAATGCCTTAGATATATGGTCCAAATCGAGACCTGTCGAAAGTGAAGTAATCGCGATTAAAAACATCATGAAATATGGTAGAAATTTTCAATCTAGTATATATTTTGTACATATTGGATCAAATGAGGCACTTGATGCAATATTAAGGGAAAAGCAGGTAGGAGGATGTAATGTTTATGTTGAAACCTGCCCTCATTATTTAACCCATTCTACAGAATATTCAGATATTAAAGGAAAAGTTGTTCCGCCATTGCGTTCTAAAGGAGATATAGCAAGTCTATGGGTAGCTTTGAGAAATGGTGTGATAGATACTATAGGAACAGATCACGTTGCAAATGTTTTAGATTTAAAATATGGAGAAAGAAAAGACATTTGGACAGCTCTTGCAGGTTTTCCAGGCGTAGCAACCATGTTACCAGCATTATTGCATTATGGTATAAATGCAGGTCAAATATCAATTGAAAAGTTGGTGGAGTTAACTAGTTATAATGCATCCAAAATTTTTGGCATGTTTCCTAATAAAGGAACTATACAAAAAGATTCTGACGCGGATCTTGTTATTGTAGATCTAGACCTAGTCAAAAAAGTAAATCCAGATGATTTGCAATCATCCTCTGATTATAGTATCTATGAAGATTACACATTACAAGGATGGCCAGTTATTACTATTTCTAGAGGAGAAATAATCATGGAAAATGGTGTTGTATATGACAACAAACTTGGACATGGAAAATTTATCAAAAGAAATAATACAATTATGTAATAGATTCATGACTTTATCTATGGGAATGGTATATCAGTAGGATTGTTCAATTTATCTAATGTATCAGCATAGTGAGAAGTAAATGGCATAGAGAGGGTAGGGTCTTGAAGGTCAGGTGTTTTAGTATTTGGAGCCTTGTCACTAGATGTTTTAGTATTTGGAGCCTTGTCACTAGATGTTTTAGTATTTGGAGCCTTGTCACTAGATGTTTTAGTATTAGTAGAGACTGCACCTATACTTTGATAATTTATCATCGAAAACATAAAAATCGAAATTGTAATTAATATAATTAGATTGTAGGATGTTTTTGATCCGTATTCAATTTGTAACGAGTGTAGCAAGATTCGAAGACTCATTTGAGTATATCTGTGTTAATAAATTTATATATAAATGGATTTTGATAGATGTTTCTATAATATTATTTAGATTCTGTTTTATTATATTAGAAAATCCTAAAACAATTTATCTGAAAGAATGGTTGTATGAGATATTGACAATTTTTGTCATGTTTTCGTTTGGTAAATCGTTGCTATGTTTATAAGGAGGAATTAGTAATGGAACAACATTATCATCTATTTTAACATATTTTAATGAATATACCAAACCAAAATTAATATTAAAAACTACAGTAAAAGTGACAAAATAGAATAAAAATGTTATTAAATAATTATTCATAATATTGTTATAATATCATTTACAAACGCCAGTATTTATGCTTTTTCATATTTATTTATATCAAAAGAGCAGTATAGATACTCTTCATAATAATATTATTTAATTATAATTCATCAATCTCATTATGGTCATTAGGTTTTAATACTCAATAAATTAGAGAAGATTATATATGCAAAAGGGATTGCCCAATAAATATTATACATAACTATTTGTAAATTTTTAAAACATAGATCATTAATAATCAAATTTAATTAAAGATAATAGCAATTTTAATGCAGTTTTTAAATAATTACACGATTGATCATTTTAAACTCAGCTTTTTGCTTATTATTGTTACTAAAAGCAAGAGTAGGAAACCAACATAGAAAAAATCCTTGCAAGATCTAAGAAATTATATAATTAAGAAATTATAAATTTATGCTATATCAATATCAATTAATTGAAAAATATTAGTTTATATCCATTTGTCCTTTTTAATAAAATATCAAAACGAGATTTAATTAATATTCTTTTAACTTTTTTTTTATATTCTTCTTCAGTAAGTGATAAAATAACACAGAGTTATCGTTGCTTTAATAATAATCATAAAGAAAATTGTTTTTTAGCAAATATTTCTTTTTCCTTTGACATTAAAAATGACTGAACAAACTGTTCTAGAAGCTCAAAACTTATTTAAAAGTCATTTTTCCTCAGCAGGAGAAATGACTATTTTAAAAAAAATTAACTTCAAGATTAAAAAAGGAGAATTTGTATGTATTGTAGGTCCTTCGGGTAGTGGCAAATCTACTTTATTAAACATTCTAGGCACCTTAGATAGGCCAACATCTGGAAAAATATTAATAGATGGTGAAGATGTATTTTCATTAGATGAACATAGCCTAGCATTTTTAAGAAACAGGAAAATTGGGTTTGTTTTTCAATCTTATAATTTGATAAATCGAGCAACCATTCTAAAAAATATTGAAATTCCATGCATAATATCAGGAATAAGCAAAAAAGAAAGATTAGAACGAATTTACGAGATCATGTCAATATTAGGAATAGAAGATAAAGCTAATTATAAGCCATTTAGTTTAAGCGGCGGTCAACAGCAGAGAGCAGCAATTGCAAGAGCACTAGTAACAAATCCAGCTATAGTCCTCGCTGATGAACCTACAGGGAATTTAGATACTAAAACAGGAAGAGAAGTTTTAAAATTACTTAAAACATTATCATTCAAATACAATACATCAATTATAATGGTAACCCACAATCAAGAACTTGCTTTACAAACTGACAGAATAATCTATTTAAAAGACGGCGAGATAGAAAAAGAAGAATGTCTTATAAAATAGAATACACCTCGGTTATATTTTCGTATCTGTAAATAACTCTCCCATATAAGAATTTAGTAATTCAATTATCAAACTAATCTAAATCGTCTCATTAGCCATAAT
>JBQCGN010000253.1:0-5180 GCA_051955655.1 Candidatus Nitrosocosmicus sp.
GATTCTATACTAGCGTTATCTAAATTTAAACCCAACTTTTATGATCTAATTGTTCTCGATATAAAAATGCCAAACATGGAGGGATTTGAACTTTGTAAAAGAATAAAGGAAATGGACAATAAGATAAAAGTATGCTTTTTGACTGCAAGTGAAATGTATTATGAGACATTTAGAAAGAAAGAGTATGATGGTATAGACAAAGATCTATTCCTTAGAAAGCCAATTGAAAATGAAGATTTAATAAAAAAAGTAAATAATATAATTGGTCAATAGAAAAATGTTATACTCGTTTAACAAAAACCAAAGGTCATGCAGATAAAGAAAAATAAAATCGATAGGAACAAATTAAAAAATTAAATGTTTAAGATTATGCAGTAATGTTGCGCAATTGATCTATAACATTTACGAAATCTGAATAAGGATGGAACCCTTGTATAGCAGCTACTTTGGTTGAGTTTTGTTTTATAAAGAAAAATGTTGGTGTTGAACCTACTCCAAGATTTCTGCCAAACGCATCATTTTCTATAACTACCTGATTGTATTTATGAGAATCTAAACAGGATGTAAATTGGTCAATATTATTAATTCCAACGTCTTTGGCAAATCCAATCAGAGAATCTCTTGATATCCAGCCCGTATTTTCTCCTTTATAATTTTTATAAAGTTCATCATGATATGGCCAATATTTTTGTTGTTCTGCTGCACAATATGATGCCTCTGCAGCAAATGTTGACAATTTATCTTTTGGTAAATCATTAATTACTAAATCTTTAAAAACAAAGTTTACAATACCTTTATCAATATAATTTGAAGTTAAATTGTTTTTTGTTTGATTGTTAAATGAGGCACAAAAGGGACATTGATAATCGCCAAATTCAACTATCGTTATCGGAGCTTTGCTTGCGCCAAGAGCCTGGGCCCCTGGAACAGACGCATTTGTTAATATAGATATCAAACGCTCAGCTTGAGCTTTTTTAGCAGCATCACTATTTTGGTTTTTACCTATATTGGTAAATGTAGCGACAGTTCCACCTACAAGTAGAGCTCCAAACAGAATTGACATTATTATTATTTTTTGATATTTAGTTTTAGCTTTAGGAGGTTTTCGTATTCTTTTTTTCAAATGAAAACAATATAAGAACAACAATACTTATATTTAAAACAAATTCATTTCGACAAAAATTCAATTATTAGATAAAACATCAACGTTTAGATGTGTTATTGGTTTTTTTCAATTTACTATCAATCATATTAAAGGCTTTTTCTGCCCGATCTTTTTTGGGCAATTGTATAAAGAAAACATTAGACCCTTGTTTTTTATTGGGAACCAATCCAAACATTCCAGCATTAGCGAGATGATAAAAGAAATCAAGCGTTTCATTTGCATATAAAAGAAAAGTTTCTTCCATGCCTATATTCAAAAACTTTAAATTAATATCTACAAAAATATGATACCCATCATCATATATATTCAGATTAGTATCTATAGCTGTTTTAGTGCTGTAGGAGAAATTTAATATTTGGTCAAATAAACCATCATTCACATATAAAACAGGTATTTTTATATCATTATAACTAATAATAGTATATCCTAATTTGTGAACATTTTTGATAAAATCTTCAAGCGTTTCCAGGTTTCTTTTCAACTTTATAAAAAAAGAACTTTAATTATTTATCCATTGCTGGAATTAGAAAATAGGGAGATCAATAATTAAACAAGTTGAATTGATCTTGCCAATAGAATTGCCTTTTGTGGATCTTCCAAATTGATTTCATTATCGGCATATTTTTTATTAAAATAAAGCAAATCAATTAGTTTCCATCGATCAACCGTTACAAAAATTGCTGAACTATTTTTAATATTAGTAATATTAGTTGTAAGAACAACCAATTTGTCGACCAATGAACGTCTTCTAGAACTTTTAACTATTTTATCAAAATTTTTGTTTTTGTCATTATCAATAGCAATAGTTACTCCAATTTTCTTACCTAATTGGTCATTATATACTGCATCCAAAAATTCTTCGTTGATTTTATCATAAAATTTTTTAACGGTTCCGAGTTCTTCTGCATAATTAATTAAATTTCTTACAGCATTTCTAATACCATTTTCAAGATATTCTCTATCAATTGACATTTTCCTCATCTTTATAAACTCAGAAATTGAAATACCCATTATACTACCCCTCAACCTCAAACCAGGATAAATATTTTTTATAGATTCTTCTATTGATTGTTCATCAATATTATAAGAATTTTTTTTTGAAGATATTTCAGTCGATCGATAGAAAATATTTAATATGGAACGTATATTGCGAAAATCGGGAAATTCATCGTATATTATTTTAATCTTTGAAGATAGATCCCTTTTAAATTCTTCGTTGAAATCGGCTGTATTGTGTTTAATATATTCTAAAACAATGTCATTTATTTCTTCAAAAGAATTCGAACCTGCTAAATCGATTTTATAATTTGCTTTTTCCAAACGATCAAATAGAGACGGATTAAAATGAGATATGTCAGAGTAATAGGATGGTGTTGTCACCAGCATCAATACAGAATATGGTATATGAGAATTGATTACTCCTTTTACATAATCTAATGTTTGTTTATCCGAGTCAAACTCATCAATTTGAAATACAGTTATTTTATTAAATAACTTGTGATTTATCGAAGACAAACTTGTTAGAATTAACATTAAATTATCAAATGTCTTTAAATCATAATAATTCAAATTGCCCCTTTTTATAATTTCAAAAAGTAGTTGTATTTCTACCTTTGAAAAATTTTCAGATAATAGATCATATAAATGATTAAAAGAAGGTTTAATTTTTTTTTCAAGAAGTTGATTTAATTTATCCTCAATAGAATTACCGTTAAGAGTATCAAAAAAGCCATATTTGATTGCTTTTTTAACTAAATGAGGATGTTTTTGATAAGAGTTATTAAGGTATTGAATAATTTTATTAAAAATATTATTAAAATATTCATTATCAAATCCCTTTATTATTGAAGAAAATATATTATCCATATCACGAGGATGAACTTGAGAAAAATCAACATAAGAAATAATTGATTTATTAGAAATATAATCATCTGTTTTCATATGTAACATAAGATGAGTTTTGCCTGAACCAATATCCTGAATGACAGTAACTACTTTAAATAACTCCTCTCTAGGATAAACATTCTCATCTAATTTCAAGGACAAGTCATTAATACAATTTCTCACAGCACCAAGTGCTTCAACATGTCTCTTTCCGCCAATAATTTTGGCAGAGTTCATTGTTGGAGTGGGGCTGCTCGGAAAAGGATTGATTAATAAATTATAAGGATACATATGCTAAATACGCCTCACAAAACCATGTACTATTCCTCTTAAAACGACTCCTTCATAACCACCGGAAGAAAGCTCGTATTTTTCGGGTGTCGACTCAACAATAGTGCTTACATAGTTATAAAATTCATTATCAGATAAATCATAATTGCTACATATTTCATTTTTTATTGAAGATAATTCTACCCAACCAATAGATGAAGACTTTTGCAATAATGCATTATCAAAATTTTCTCTAAAATCGTCCAAAGAAATACTATTAAATATATCCTTATTTCTTTGTGACTCGACCTCAGAATCAATCTTTTCAATAATTTTATTTAAAGAAGTTTTAACTTCTTTTATCTCACCATCAAGATTTTCAACGTATTTAAAAATACTATCAGAATAATCATTTATTTTATTTTGTATATTAGAAATGGATTGATACAGATATCTGAATTTAAAATCAGAGTTTAACAGATAATCAAAAAAAAATTCTTTACTCCAGCAGTAGAGAAAGGTTCCCTTTTTAAATATACAGATCCTATCTCCCTGTGCCAATTCATTCAACGAATTTTCAAAGTCAGGGAAATCACATTTTTTTTTTAATTCGGTTTTTTTTATTCCAACAGATCCAAAGGAATTAATAGTATCAAAGATAAAATCCTTGTTGGACATATAATATACAGGAAATTAAACTTTAAAAAAAAGATTGTTAAACTTTTGAAATAAAAAAAGTAAAAACAATTAACAAAAGTAAAATTAGTGAAATAGGAATTTATTTTAGGAATGATGATACATCAAACTGAAATAAAAATGATGAAAGCACTAGGGTATCTGACCTATGAATCATCTTGACCAAAGTTAAAAAACAGAAAGTCATGATTTAACAAGACAAATGTGATAAATCTAAAATAAAATGCATATCATTTCAGCAATATTAATAGATTCATGATTAACGATAACAAAGTAACTAAATCTATTTTAATACATATATATATAGTAATTCTAGAAACTTCAATTTTTTTTAAAATTTATTATTCTAACCACATCTAATCAAATTTATTCAAAATTATTTGACATGATTAGATTATATAATAAACTAAAAGATTAGTTTAATTCAAATATGCAATATAGCATTTTGAAAAAATATCTCCAATATACACAATTTACTTTTATTATATAATAACTCTTTAGTTACAAACTGGATAGTACATATGATATAGAGCTGTATATCCAATATTATTCAAAAGATATAAGCAAATACTGTCTCATAATATAGATCCTATTTTATAAGAAATCTAAAATATATAGAATTGTTATATAAAAATAGTAGAATTTGTTTAAGGAGAAAAATCAATATGAAGAAGAAATTGTAAAGGATGAAGTAACTAAGAGGACAAATGAACTTTTGGAAAGTTTTAAAGAAAATTACATCAAGAGTAATAACAAAGACTTCATCAATGATGCAATCACCAACATGACAGTTTGTTGTAAAGCATATGAAAAAATATTTGAAGGATTTATAGTCATATCTCAGATGAACAAATTGCCTCAAGAGTTGATTGAGGGATTCGTCAAGTGGTCAACGGGTCAATTAGAAGATCTTAAAGAAAAAATTCAAGAGATAGATAAAAAAAGAGATATGAGATAATCTACATAATTAAGACAAAACAACTTTATCGAATAAGTTAAATTCAGGATCTAAATAGACAATATTGAAAGCATGTGCACGTTAGTGGTCATCTAACAGTTTCGAATATTAAAGACTTTCTAGAAATATCAAAACCAAGAATTGTAGTGGTTCTTGTTATTACTGCTGTAACATCGATGCTTGCTGCTACAAGATTTGATAATGATA
>JBQCGN010000254.1:0-8165 GCA_051955655.1 Candidatus Nitrosocosmicus sp.
ATCTTCTTAAGGGTTTTTTCTGCTATAATTGCAAATACTGGATAGATTCTACGGGCGGAAAGTGTATGATTGTGGACAACAAGGGTCCCGATATATTTGGGAACATATCAGACGTAATTGCACCTCATGGATGCTGTAATGGATACGAACCTAATTACAATAAACTCGATGAAGCAAACAAATCTTAAGATAGACATATAAAAAATATACACATACATATCTTCCTATCCTAAATCTTACACTACCATTTTTCTACACCCTATTTTCAAGCAATTGATTATCTTTAATTAAACCATATAATAAAAGACAATATCATTATTGTATCAATAGAGCATTTATCAAATTCAAACCATATCATTCCTAAATAAAGCATTTCTTTATATTGTCATCTAAAATCCACAAAAACTACACTTGATTAAATCAATTAATGAATCAAAGATTAATATTACAAAAGATAACATTTAAAATAATTTCACGAACATTCAGATGTACAACATTATTAACTCGCGCTTGATAGTTACATACTCATATACTGAAAGATACATCAGGAACAATATCTTTGAATTACTACCGTTCATATTTGTAGATGTAATAACATTCTCCAAAAAATAAATTTCTATTTAATGTTCTATATGTGTATATATATAAAATATTTAGTTAAATGGCAACTCAAAAAGGCGTCCTAAACAAACAATATGAACACAAAAACACCATAACTACAATATACTAGTCGAGTCAGAGATCTATAATATAGATATGAGCAATAAACAACACAAAAATCCGATTCCCACTGTTGACACCATAATTCAGAAAGATTCGCAAATTCTGTTTATTGAAAGAAAAAAAGATCCATTCAAAGGATTTCTAGTATTCCCAGGAGGTTTTGTAAACGAAGGTGAAAAAATAGAGGATGCAGCATTGCGAGAAGTTAAAGAGGAAACATCGTTATTGGTAGAACTAGTAGATATTCTAGGGGTATACTCCGACCCGGTAAGAGATCCCAGAGGACATATAATGTCTACAGTATTTATTGGAAAAATTTCTCCTAATAATAAGGACGAAGCAAAGGCAGGGGATGATGCTAGAGCATTAAAATGGGTAGATGTGGACAACATAGATAGACAAAATTTCGGATTTGATCATAAAAAGATAATATCAGATTACAACAAATGGAGGCAATCCAATAGAGGAACATACTGGTCATCAAGGTAAAGGAAAAGGGAAACGACAACGATCATAGAAAACATAGTTTTTTATTTCTAATTTGACGATCAAAGTATTCAATCATTATAATCGTTTCCAAAATTATATTCAATCTATCGATTAAGGAAATTTAACCGGTAAACGATCAAGGTTGTGATAAAAATAAAAAATATTTATAAATAATTCAACTTGTATGAAAGATGACCTTCAGGTTTTCTTAAACATTAATTAATATGCATCCAATAGATAAATTGATTGATCAAGATAAAGGAAGGCTCCTCAGGTAATGTACACTTGATCTCTTCGAACAAAGAAGAGGAACAACAAGATATAAAATATCCAATAATCATCAAAGGCAAATCTCTTCGGCATTCATTTTTCGTAATAAAAAAAGAATAAAAGGTAAAAGACATTATAGAATTAATTATAATAAGAACTAATCAAGATAAAGGTAAACACGTTTTTTTCTAATTCTTATAATAATTATTAATAACGTGTATAAATATTAAGATATACATGGTAAAAGAACTTGATACTTCTACTGCTTCTGCTGACAGTAATCACGACGACAACATAACAAAAAAAGATAGCAACAATAATTATAATGATCCTTTTTCATATAGTAATGAGATAATTAAAAAAATTCCATTAGTAGGCCAGAAATTTTCATATACCAAACAAACAAAAGAAAATCAAATAAAAATTGAGAAAAGGTGGATAACAACTGTAAAAAAAATAGAGATACCTGTAAGTTATGAGGAAATTTATGTTGATGGAAAAAAAATTGATTCATTTGCTGAAATAGAAATCGGCAGGGTATTTTCGAATATTAAAAACAAGATCAAAAACATTCTTACACGTCATAACGATCAACAACAGAAAAATAACAGTTCAGATTCATTAAAAGTGAAGTATTATGAAGCAAGTAATACAGTTATAGGGGAAAGGCAAAATACTGAAGGCAAAATAAGCCCACTAGGTCCTGAAAAAAGAAACCAGAAAGTAGAAAATATCATAACTATATGGGGGGAAGAAATAGTAATCGACAAAAGAAAGGTAAAATTGGGCGAATTTGTAGTCAAAAAATACGAAGTTACTGAATCAAAAAAGATAGAGGTAGAATTGACAACAGAAAAATTAACAATACACCATTCCAATGCTCCAAAAGAGGAAATTATTTAGACTTAAAAAGGGGTCAGAAAATATAAAATAGTAAAACAATCATAGATCACGATTTTTAATAGTGAATCGATATATAGTATTTCAATAATTATATTGTTGTATATATATGTCTAGGAACGATAAGAATAACAATATTGATTGGGATAACATAATAAAAAAGGAAGCAATAGGTCTAAACGGAGAAGACCTTGGCGAAGTTTTGGAGGTTGGCAAAAGTCATATAATAACACAAAAAGGCATAATAAATAAGAAAAGATACTATTTACCTAAAAAAGCAGTTGCAGGTTTTGATGGATCCGTTGTCAAATTTAATATGACACATAACGATTTGGACCAATATAAGGATGATGGAGACCACATGTTTGATAATTATTCATCTTTTAAATCTTCAGACATGTCAAAAGAACTCGAAACTAAAATTCCGGTCATGGCCGAAAATCTCGAGGTTACAAAAAGACTGACGGAAAACAAAATCAAGATAGTAAAGGAACCAGTAAAGGAGATAAGAAAAGTAGACATGGAATTGACCCATGAGGAGATATCAATAGAGCGAATACCAGTAAAAAATGAATCATCTTCAACTCAGCAATCAAATGTGGACCCAGATAAAACAAAAACTGAAATGATAATTACTTTGAAGCGAGAAGAACCAGTAATAAAAAAACAATCATTTGTAAAAGAAGAAGTAATAGTGAAAAAGAAACCGGTAACAGAGACTAAAACCATCACAGATGTAGTAGTTAATGAACGAGTGAACTACGACAACGATATTAATAAAGATATTTAAAAATAAATACAAGTAGCCTTCTTTTACTCTTACTATACTGTCAATTTGACTTTGAATTTATTTATTAAGAGGGTAATGAAAAATCAAGGTCATTTAAAAAAATTTTTAAATTATTATCCTAGTATTCTTTTGAAATCAGGATTATCCTTAATCTCTTTGAAATCCATTTCATATCTAGCTTTTTCTTTATAACCAGGATCCAAATCTATTGCTTTTTGTAAGTCAGATATACAGCTTTCTATATTATCGTTACCCAATTTTATCTTTGATCTTGCACAATCATACCAAACATTAGAAAAAGTAGGCTTCTGTTTTATAATGTGTTCATAGACTAACACCGCCTCTTCATATGTCTCTAAATTATAAAGAGTATTTCCATAGGTATACATTATCTCGTGATTTGTAGGATCCAAACCTATCGCTTTTTTAATAGTTTCAGAAGCCTCCTTCATCCTAGATGGAAAATGATTTAAAATAATCCACGCCTTTTTGTACAAGGCTTCAACATTTTCAGACTCTAATTCAAGTGTCTTATCATAAGATAAAAGGGCTTCTGCATATCTTTCAACTGCAAATAGTGCCTGAGCCTTATTATAGTATGCATCTGCATTCTGAGGATTTAGGTCGATAGCTTTGTCATAGAAGGGTATTGCTTCTGCATATCTTTCAACTGCAGATAGTGCCTGAGCCTTATTATAGTATGAATATGAGAACTGGGGATTGAGCTCGATAGCTTTGTCATAGCAGGCAATAGCCTCATTGTTATCTTCGATGTAATACAATAGTAGACCTTTGTTATAGTATGCATCAGTATTTTGAGGATTTAGGTCGATAGCTTTGTCATAGCAGGCAATAGCCTCGTTATAAGATCCGAGGTAGTAGAGAGAGAGGCCTTTATTGTTGTATGCAAAAGAAAACTGGGGATTGAGTTCGATAGCTTTGTCATAGCAGGCAATAGCCTCGTTATAAGATCCGAGGTAGTAGAGAGAGAGGCCTTTATTGTTGTATGCATCAGCATTATAAGGATTGAGCTCGATAGCTTTGTCATAGCAGGCAATAGCCTCATTGTTATACCCATAGGCTGTAAGAATAATACCTTTGTTATAGTATGGCCAAGAAAACTGCGGATCAAGCTCGATAGCTTTGTCATAGCAGGCAATAGCCTGATTATGATCTCCAAGATGATTGAGCAATAGACCTTTGTTATAGTATGCGTCCGTATAATCGGGATTGAGTTCGATAGCTTTGTCATAGCAGGCAATAGCCTCGTTATAAGATCCGAGGTAGTAGAGAGATATGCCTTTATTGTTGTATGCATCAGAATATTCGGGATTGAGTTCGATAGCTTTGTCATAGCAGGCAATAGCCTCGTTATAAGATCCGAGGTAGTAGAGAGATATGCCTTTGTTATAATAATCAACAGCATTTTTAAGATCAGGTTCAATGGGTTTATTAATAGAGCGATATTCGTGTTGTTGTCTTTGTTGTCCATACTGCGGGTCAATAGATCCTGAAAAAGTAGGAATAGAGTCATTAGAAGGTTCGTTAATAGTTGATGGTGGCAATATTTCAGGATTCTCAGAGGAATCGGGAATGTTATCTTCTACAGAAGTAGAAATTTTTTTTAGTACCAAAGTCATTTCTTCGATTTGTTTTTCCAATAGTTGTTTTTGTTCCTTTGATATATTTACATCATTTAAATGATCATTTAATACTCCAATAAAATCTCCAATAGAATTTTTAAATTTAGGATCAAGGTTGGTGAAGTGATTTTCATCAATATTCAAATTCTTTTTTTTGAGACTGTTATTCTGATAGATATCCTTATAATCCTTTATATCATCGCTATTGTCAGATTCATCCTTGTCATTTGATATATGGTTTATATAGTTTCTATCCAAATATTGTCAATTTATATAAATATCAACAGTTATTTAACTATTAATAGGATCTATTTAATTAATAGTTCAATTTAAAATGTTAATATAAAAACTACAGAAAACCAATCCCAAGTTTGCAAATAATCCATTCGCAAGCCAATACAATGGAAATAAAATATTGTTTTATAATATGCAATCAAGACTATGATAAAGAGTAATCAATTTGATATTGGATATCCATGATCTACAATGAATAAAAGCTGTATACAATATTACCACAATAAATTTTTTTCAACTTAATCAAGTATAATCATAACTAAAAATCGATGAAAATCAAATGATGAAACCAATATTTACATAAAAGTAGCAAAATTTGCTAGCTAGCAAATTCAGTGCTTTTCAATTGTCTTTCGAGATCTCCGAGCCTATTCATCGCATCTACATTATTTTGCAGATCTATAAATAAAGGTTCATTGCGAATTCTTAAGAATACATCTGTTACTTGTTCACTGGTAACTCCATGTTTTATATCATAATTTATGTTCTTTACGATATTAGACAACTTGCCATATTTTTTATTTTTTCTTATTTCCCATCTTGTCGCATCAACGGGTAAACCTTTTACATATTTTATTATTGTTTTTTCCATGTTTTCTATGTGCCATTTTTTTAGAGGGTAGTTATTTTGAATCAAAAGACTCTAATTACTATTACATATGCCATAATATAAAAATTATTCACTAAGAACATATCTTATAGTACAGCAATTATTTATTAATAATAATACGTTTAGCAGGATTTGATTATACAATACAAAACAAATGTATTTGATAATGCATTGTTCAAATGCGACTTTTCATATAAGAATTCATGGTAACACATCAATACGTAAGCCATCATCGATTAACTTCATACTAATACAGATAATAAATTTACTTCATTTCAGAAAGACAATATAAAAATGATAAATCATAATTTCAACATATCTAATTCTTCATGAATCATGTTATATATAAGAAAAGAAAAGAAAAAGACAAATCGGCTCTTTAAAGTTAAGAAAAAAGACTCTACACCTTTTTGCTTATTACATATGATTTACCAATCTATATACATCAAAGCCAGAAAACATAGTTTATTATATACATCTATACTTTAATAGAGGTCTTTCCTTGAGGAACACCATAAAACGATATAAGTTTGTTAGAAGCCATAGTGTAATAAAAGAAGAGATTCACAAATGCAAACCCAAAAGATTATAATATAAAGAACCAAGATTTCTAATTTTTCATTGATGAAACTCAAACAAATGATAGTGTAAAATCCATCTGGCTTTGATGGGTTGAAATCGAATAGTAAACAAAGAACATTGTTGCAACAAATATAACAAAAGAGCAAACAATGTTTGTAGCATCGAGAGTTCCTTATACAAACAAAATCAGAAAAGGCTATGACAAACATCCAATAGTTTCAACAGATGGCGGGATTCGGTATCCACCAGAAGTCTACAAGTTTCTGAAACTAAAACATCATAGTCATCTTTTATAATATATCAAAGATAAAACCAAATGCTTTGATGATTATTTTCCATGAAATATGTTTCTTGAATACAGGATAAAAATAAAAAACAAGTTATGGAATCCAGTGCATTGTTATAAAACTTGATACTAACTTATAAATGGATTTGAAGTTTTATTACAAATCAATTTGAGTAATTCTTTAATAAGTAAAATATAGTTTTTACACACTTTAAGAAGACTAACATCTAAGATTGGAAATTTACTTTATAAATGACCCTCGTTCATTTATTTGACATTTTGTCAGTAATATGAATCGTGAATTTTTTTGATCATAGATTTTCAAATTCGTCATATTAAAACGATTTTGTGGAAAAATTTTTATAAAAAAGAATTAAAGAAACTGCAAAATGTATCAATTTATGTCAGTTTGTCTATTTCCCTTTCCAACTGCATTAAAATATATTCCAGATCTTTTTCAAGGTTTTTTGCATTTTCAATAGACAAAGAATCAATATCTATGCCTTTATAATAAAACCTTGAATTTGCAATGATAGAACCAGGAATTTCAACTTTGAACAAAACATTATCAATACTATTTTGCTTATGTCCATTCTGATTTGTAACTTTATCTTTCGATATATTTATCTCAGAGGTATAAACAGAAATTTTATTAAAATCGATATTTAAATATTCTTTAATTTTTGCAAGTATTTTTTGGCGCTCTTTATACCGTTCATCAATTTTTTTATTGATCCTGTTTCGAATATCTTTTAAATTCATTTAAATAAGAGTGGATTTTGTGTAATAAATGTTTAAATTCTTCAATTAAAAGCAAGAAGGCAGAAAAAATTAAAAATCAATTTAGTTATAAAACATTAAAACATACTGCACATTTATCTATTTTTATAATTAACATTCAAAAAAAATATATTAAAAGATATTTTTAATTTAAAATGCTTGCTGTATTAATGCCTATTCTAAATATATTAGATAAAAAAACGGATAAAGGCAAGTATTCTAAAAACATCCTTGTACAACAATCTAATACCTATTTAGACAAAATCAATCATAAAATTAAAGATTATAGGAATCATACAACAAAGCATTTTAAATTAAAAAGTAATTGACAAATCTTAACTACTCGCCAATTACCTTTACCAATACTTTTTTATTTCTTTGTCCATCAAACTCCCCATAAAATATCTGTTCCCATGGACCAAAGTCCAACTTTCCTTTAGTAATGGCAACAACAACATCTCTTCCCATAATTTGACGCTTAAGATGAGCATCAGCATTTTCTTCACCTGTATCATTATGTCGATATTGTTCAATTGGACTATGAGGAGCCAAACTTTCTAACCAGTTCTCAAAGTCATAATGTAGTCCAGGTTCATTATCATTTATAAAAACGCTAGACGAAATATGCATTGAATTTATTAAACATAAACCTTCTTGAACTTTACTTTCTTCTACAATCTTTATAATTTGGTTAGTAATATTTACAAATTCAACCCTTGAATCAGTTTTAAAAGTAAGATATTCAGTTGCGGATTTCACATTCAACTTAATAAATAATAATATAATATATCTATTGCA
>JBQCGN010000255.1:0-4284 GCA_051955655.1 Candidatus Nitrosocosmicus sp.
ATATTACATATCAGGCATATTCATATTTAACGACAGTAAATAGTTATAGAATGAAAGCAAAAGATGATTTAAAATTTGTTGTAGTAATAAGAAAAGATTTAGGTATGGGATGTGGTAAAATAGCATCTCAAGTAGGACATGCATGTAGTTCTGTAGTATATAATAATATCAATATCATTTCAAATTGGATTAATCATGGAAATCAAAAAAAAGCAGTATTGAAAGTTAATTCAGAAAAGGAATTGATTGATTTGATAAAAAAAGCAAAGGATTTAAAAATATTAACAACCATTATAAGAGACGCTGGAAAAACACAAATAGAGCCTAATACACTTACTTGTTGTGGTTTTGGACCTGATGAAACTTTTATCTTAGATAAATTAACGGGTCATTTAAAATTATTATAAAAATCTTGTTATACAGATTGATCTAGTTTATCTATTGAAATAGATCCAAAATTAGTATTTGCCATTTTAAATTGTAACATATGATTATAAAAAAAATAAAAGTATCTCTTTTCTTTTAATATTTTGTCTTAAATAGTTACTACTTATGATACTAAAGCAAAAATTTTATTTGTTGTAATAAAATTTTAAATTGAAAATATATTAGTTTGAGGATAATTTAATCTATTAATACTATAGACTTTGAATTTAATGTAATTTAAATAAAATTTTTTATTTCATCTACAACATCTTTAATATTTTCTTTTATTATTGGAGTGATGTTGAATTTTACCAAAAGTTTTAATACAATTTCTTGAGGTTCAAATAATGCAATTGCAAATGTCTTAATTTCTTTATCTATCATTTTTATAGCATAATCTATTTCAAATATTCGGCTTAAATTATCTTGCAGATCTTTGGTTAAAATTATAAATATGTATGCGGTTTTATCTTTATACGCAACTAATTCAAAGGGTCCGAGCACTTGTTCTCTATTTACAAATTTTTCATATTGTTTCACAACATATCCTATTCCCTTAAAAAAAAGTTCTAAATTACTTAGCAAAAAGATATTATTTTTAATTTTATCTACGTTTTCCGGTTTTAATTTGAATTTGAATAATTCAATCCATTTTGCATCATCAATACTAAATTTATCATAATTACAGGAATTACAGCTATATACTATTGACGGATTAGTAAAAGCATTATTGCAAACATTGCATTGATATGCAACCTTTATGGAAAAGTTTAATTCATCATATTCGTAAAAGCTATTGCAGATTTTGCATAAAATTTTTTCGGTTTGATTAATTTTCTTTTTACTTATAATTTGACCGCATTTTTTATGTAGTATCATCTCTGAATTTTTAAAATTACTATTTTTACAATTATCGCAAATATAATGAATAAAGACATTAACAGATTTACAATTAGGACATGCTACTGTCTGTTCAATAAATTCTTTACCCATAAAATCCATTTTAATTAAAGATTTTATAATATGTCGATTATTGGCTAGAATTTCATTTGCTTGAATATCATATGTATTTTTTATTGTTTCATTAATTAATATATTATTTTTAAAATCTGTGTTTAACCTTTGAGTAATCGGAAGTTCGGTATTTATCAAATCTCTCAAAACAATTCGAACATTTGTATCGTTTAATATCTCTAATGTATTTTTTTTCTCTTTTTCTTTTACCCATTCAGTAAATACCTTATGAATTGACTTTGCTATTGTCTTAATGTCTCTCTCATTTTTTACTATATAATCTCTTGCTCCCATTCTTGCAGACATATATGCAATTTTGGGGTCCATGGTGTTGGATATAGCAATTATGGGTATTTTTTGGGAGAATAAGTTAAAGAATTCTTTAAGTAATTCAGTAGCAGAAACCATATTACAAAGGATTACATCAAAATTTTTGGTTTCCACAATATCAAATGCGGAATGAAGTGAATCGCAAGCAGTTAAACGGATTGTATCAGTAATATATTTGGACATTACTTTCTGTGTTTCTATATCATTATCGATATAAAGAACCTCCAATCTCTTTAGAAAAACATAATCTTTTTCCTCGTCACTGTAAGTCGAAGAATGCAAAGATTCTTTACTGTCCATGTAATAAAATAACATTAAGATATTAAATAGTTTACATATTCGAAATTAATTCAAATATTATTCAAGTATAGGTGTATTACCTAATTTGAATAGTAATATAATATGTATACTAGTAATAAATATTTGTGAATATACTAGCTATTGGCGCTCATCCTGATGATATCGAGTTAGGTTGTGGCGGAACATTACTAAAAGCAACTAGGCAAGGTCATAATGTCTATATGTATACATTAACAAGAGGTGGGTCAGCAGGTCAAGTTATAAGAAGAACAAACGAGCTTGTTAATTCAGCAAAATCTATAGGTGCTGAATGTCTTTGGATTGATAATTATGAAGATTCAAAAGTATATCTCACAAAAGAGTTGATCAATTCCATCGAATTCTTCATTAAAAAATCAAAAGCAGATATTGTTTATACTCATCCATTAAATGATAATCATCACGATCATAGAGCTATTGCACAAGCAACGTTAGAAGCAGGTAGATTTATTCCGAATATATTTGGATATGAAAATCCTTCTACTCGGAATTTTAATCCAACAATGTATTATGATATAACTGAAACCATAGATGCAAAAATTGGCTTAATAAGACTACACGAATCTCAAGAGTCGAAAATGTTTCTTAACTCTAATTCTGTTAAAGGACTTTCAGAACATAGAGCAATTCAAACAAGATTGGATAATAAAATTGTTAATGTTGAAGCTTTTGAAGTAATGAAAATAACTTTTGAAAAAGATCTTACATTACTTAAAACGAGAAAGCTCTCAGCAGAAGAACTAGATACACCAAAACACGTAATAGAATTTATACTTAAAGAATAATATTGATTACATCTCTTGAATAACTAAAAACTATCAATACGTGTTATTGACTTCGGATTTGATACTTCGCTTGCTATATGGATCATTATAATTTACCAAACTTATGCTATGGGGAATACCTGTTTTTATTTTCAAATTTGTTTTTAAATACATTTGCAATGATCTTGTATATATTCATTTGAGAAATTGTATGGTTGATAACCATTATCTTTTAGAATGACTTTTGATGCATTCCTTTTGTTCCTTAGAAAACTGCAGTAAATGTCTCTTCTACCAATAAAATAGTAAAGACATTTGATCTGACAAATTCTTTTTTACATCCAAATGTTCAAGATATGTGTATATTATTAACAACTTCATCTAATAGTTTAAAAAATTGCAATAAAATATAATTAATTATGGCTCTATTATATGGATATAAATAAAATCACAATTATAATTAATCTTTCTGTCCAGCCATAAGAAATGATAGTTTTGTATTGACTTTACTCTTAATTGACTTGGCAGGTACTCCTGCAACAATATCCTCATCGTCTACATTTTTTATAACCATCGCGCCGGCTCCAATAATCACATTATTACCAACTCTTATATTGTCTTTTAAAGTGGAATTAAGTCCTGTCCAAGTAGAGTTTCCTATTACAGTACTTCCTCCAATAATAGTTCCTGCAGTAAGTTCGCAGTTACTCCCGATTTTTACATTATGAGCAATATGAACAAGAGAATCAATTTTTGTTCCCTCTCCTATACTTGTATTTTGCAAAGATCCTCTGGCAATAGAACAATTTGCAAAAACATCTACATTATTAGAAATTATAACCCTTCCCGTGTGAGGAAAATGCTCTAGATTTCCGGACGGATATCTCTCATAAGCAAAACCATCTTCTCCTATAGTTGTACCGGATTGTATGTTGCAGTTATCTCCAATTACACTATTTTTTATTACTACTCTAGTCCCTATTGTACAGTTATTGCCTATAGTACTATTTTCATCGATAAATGCATATGAAGCAATTAAGCAGTTCTTTCCAATATTGTTTAAATTAGAAATTATTGAATGGGGAGATATTTCCCTTTTGTTTTGCTTAATACCTTTTTTTAATAATCGAACAAAAGCAAGACGAGGATTATCTACAAATAAAAGTTGTTGTCCGTCTTTGGGATCAATTTTATCAATCAGATCTTTTTTGCATAAAATAACTCCTGCATTTGACATAGAAATGGACTCTATTGCTTTAGTATCTTCATAATAGCAAAAGGTTGCATCACTTTTGGTTGCTTCAGTTATTGATGTGTATTTTGTTATGAAAATATCTCTTCCCTTGTACTCAAAATCAATTTCTAAATCCCAAAGTTCTTTCTTTACATTGATTTCCATTATCAATCAATA
>JBQCGN010000256.1:0-3454 GCA_051955655.1 Candidatus Nitrosocosmicus sp.
TATTGATATGGTTAATCGGATTTGGTGGATATCTAACGGGATCAAATCAAAAAAAATAGAAATATAGGTATTTTTTTCTTCAAATTCAAAGATTTTTTTGAAATAAGAAGTATAAAAAAGATCAATTAATAGTATATGATATACAAATAAGTAAATACAAAATTCAAAATAATAGAATATTCAAAAAAAATAATTATATCATTATCATTTTTATAAATAGAATAAATGAATAAAATTGATAAAAAAAAATTTAGCAAGACAACTATAGTAGCAATATTTGCCATAATATCTGTACTAGTGGTAACAATAATAACCGCATATAGTACTTTATTAACTCAAGCAATAGAACAAGCACAAGCTCAAACGTTGAACGTTACAGAAAAAAAATCATATATAACAGATATAAATGTACATTTTAAAACAGCATGCATATCTATCATAGTATTTACTTATTGCTGGTAGGTGTTGATTTCATCTTGATAAAATACAATATAATATAATAAAATCCCTCACCAATAACTATCAATTGTCAATTTATACAAGTATCAATAAAATTTATTTCTATAAAGATGAGTAAGGACGAATGTAGATTAGGCTGTGAGATTTGAAACATATGAATTTACAAAATAAATGAAGTTGACTGTTTGTTCCTTATAGTTTTGTTATTTGAGGGCAATGGCATGATTTAATCATGTTTGACTAAACAATAAAAGAAATTATAAAAAGTCCTAAAAGTAGTATATTAAGGAGTGCTTGGTTTTTTTGTTTATAATAATAAGATTTAAACTTTATAATTCTTTTTTGTCCAAGTTAATTGTTATATCACTTCGATGGGATTCCTCTTTTGTGGACAATTATTCTGATCATTTTAATTTATTTTTATCCATTCTTGCTTCAGCTATATAAGATATCTGTAAAAGAGAAAATACTTTCAAGTTGAAAATCTTTTATTATCATGTTATTAAATAAAGATGATGGATAATTCTTCATCCTCAAATAAAAGAGGACAAGATATAGTATTAGCCAAGTGGACCGATAGGTTTCTAGCATGGCTTATTGATTTTATTATTATTACAATTGGTATAATAATCATCTCATTACTCATCTTTCTATTCTCTTTATTATTATATCCAGATAGTTTTACAGATATAATCAGTCATGAACAATCGGTCGTGAAGCAACCTGATTTTTGGGTATCAAGTATTGTATTTTTTCTATATTGGTTTTATTTTGAATCAACATCTGGACAATCCATAGGTAAAAGAGTTCTAAATATAAAGACCACGAACCTGGAAGGAAATACTGCAAAGAGAAAAGATATTGCAATAGAATCTTTTGGAAAGTCTTTCTTATTACCTTTTGATGTAATATTAGGATGGATATTTACTAATGAAAAAAGACAAAGACTATTTGGCAGATTAGGAAATACCATTGTAATAAAGGTTAAAACAAAAGATTTGCAAATGGACTCTAATTTTAAATACATTAAAGATTAAATATAAAATTGCACTTTTGTTGTATGACTATTGAATTTTCAACTTTTAATAAAATAATTTAACATATCAACTGATGATTATAAGGGAGTAAAACCAAAATAATATCAGTTATTGTAAAATGGCACTGAAAAAAAATAAATTAGTTTGAAGAGGATTCCCCTCTGAAAGTAGTCATGATGGATTCTTTCCCAATCAGAGATACAATTCTAAGCATCAGTTGTTAAAGCAGTTATTGTTTAATCAAATAAAGCATTTTGAGCGCAATAACTGATGCAAAATTAATAAAATATCAAGTCAAATCAATAGTTGTATACTACAATAATTAGAAATAAATATAGATTCAGCAGACGCAGAGTTTATTTTGTTGAACCAGAGTAAAGAATTCCATATTTGGATTTGAAACAGGCAAATAAAGATCTATAACCATAACAACAACGTTTACTTTTTTATAAAGGCGGTTACTTGCTCACATAACATCATATGCCTTTATTTTTGCAAATTATACAACAATAATAAAAATTAATTAATCAGGTATTTTGATATTTTTGTTCGTTTATTTTATGTATATCAGAGAAACTTTATGCAGGGGTTTAACATAAATGGCTCTGTTCACTTATGCCTTATTTCCATATTGCGATAATCTACAAACAATTTTAAACATTTTCTTACATGATTTAGTTTACATTTCTTTTTTCTTTTGCATGGAAGAAAATAGTCATCAAAACCTTCGGGTCCATCTTTTAAATACTGCATTGTACTTTTGATGACACTTTTCTCAAAAAAGGATTGGATATAATGTTTTAATTTTAAAAACTGGCAAGCTTGATGAAGATACCATGTACCCCCCCATCATCTGTTAATACAGGATTCTTGCCATGTATATTTATTAAAGAGACAATGAAACGATCAGCCACAAGTATGGTTCTTTCAAATGATATGTCAATATGAAGGATTTGTCTATGCATTGGTTCTATAGCTACCCATCAGAGCTACATCAATTCTTAAGAGCCAATATTTATCAGCATTTGATCTATTATAAACTCTAAAACATTTATTTTCTTTGATAATATCTTTGATGTGGTTCGAACTTTTGGATCCAATTCTATATGAAAACAAGATTTCGTTTGATGAAATATGATGACAATATTTTTGATGCTCTCCTTAATGATAAACCTGAAAAATAAAAATATAGAACATAACCAACATATTTTGAAGGTGTTTTATCTCTATTAACCAAAAAATAGAACAGAACATCTTCAAGATATAGGTTTTTTGATAAATGAAGAGCATATAAAGACACAAAATGTTTAATTAACAGTATGTATTTCTAATGTCCACATAGCATAATAGTTAGTAAAAAAAAGGTTTGATGAACTCATAAAACATTTTGAAAAAGTTCAATTTAAGATTTGTTATTAGGAAATTACAATTATATTAGAAAATACTAAAAATTCTCCTTTTTTTTAAAGCAAATTTGTTTAAAGATTTAAGAAATAGAAGATTTTATTCAAATTATTTAACAATTTTTCTCTTTTATGGTAAAAATGGGTGAATCCCTTTTTACCGAAAATGACCATTACAATACTTCAAATTCAAATGCCATAAAAGTCAGAAAGTAAATACCAAATATTAACACACTTGATTAATTATGATAATTACACAGGATTAATTGAAAAATTCCGATATATTTTTTTAGAATATAATGATATCAGAAAACGGATGTACATAATGGTAAGAAGAATTAAACAATAATGATCCTTTTTCATTCTTACTCAATGCTACAAAAATGCTGGATTCGCATATGTGGATCTAAATTTAATTCATATTCTATAAATTAAGTTCTATTTATAAATTACAATACTATCAAATATTTATAATATTAAATTTTTTACTTGTAAGTAATATATCAATATCACATCATATTATAGTATTTGTTATGTAATATCCAATACATTACT
>JBQCGN010000257.1:0-2793 GCA_051955655.1 Candidatus Nitrosocosmicus sp.
AATGTTTTACTATTCTTATAATAAAATATCTTAAATAGAACCCTACTACAATAAGGAACTTAATCCCCACGGATGAGAGCCATATATTTTGATTGAAAAACAGATATAACAAAAAGAAATTTATTCAAACTATTTTAAAATATATAGTAAATATAAAATTAATTTATATGAAATAAAAGATGGCCGATAACAAAAAAGCAATGAGAAAATTAAAACTACATGTAGCAATGTCCTTAGATGGTTACATAGCAGGACCAAATAATGAAATGGACTGGATAGACTTTTCATGGGATGAAAAACTCAAAGAATATGAAGACAGGTTACATGAGCCAGTTGATACCATTCTTCTGGGAAGGAAAATGACTAATGAATTTATTTCCTATTGGTCCAATGTGATGAACAAACCTGAAGACCCCGAATATACATTTGCTAAAAAAATGATGGAAACACCAAAAATTGTTTTTACCAAAACCCTCAATAAATCAGAGTGGCCAAATACGAAAATTGCAACAGGTGAACTCAAAGATGAAATTACAAAGTTAAAGAGTCAGCAGGGTGGCGATATCATAGTTTATGGGGGTGCCTCATTCGATTCTTCCTTGATTAAAGAAAACTTAATCGACGAATTTTATTTGTTTATTAATCCTGTTGCAATTGGGGACGGAAAGACCATTTTTAAAGACTTAAAAGAGATCCGCAAATTTGTCCTTATTGAATCAATAGCGTTTGACTCTGGAACAGTTTTGCTCCACTATGAGATTAAGAAAAACTAAAAGTAGTGCATATAAATAAATGAATGGAAAAGTCAGTTGGCTATTTTTTTATATTTTTCCATTTATCCACTTGTCACATGAAGATATCCAGAAAGACTACCTTCTATTGTATCCATTCTTCAAATCTTGATCCACTTTCGATCTTGTTTTATACCATATCTTTGTAGTAACCGGTTTGGTTATTTTATCGCAAAAAAATTGACTTCCATGAAGTAGGGCATACATTGTTTTCAATCTTGAATCGAGTCCCTACTGATGAAAACTAAATATATAAAATAAAGCAGCAAAAATGGCGTCATATTCAGGAATAAAAACTATAATTAATAATAAAAGTAGTAGATAAACATCTAAGCGGAATTTTAATATATATATATATGTATGACTATGAATTTTAACATTTTCAAAATTTCATTAAGAACATTTTTTTATTATAAAATGAATATAATTCGTTTCTTATAATGGCGATTTAAAAAACCTAAATTTATTTACTATCTTCTAATGCTTTTTTCCATTTAGTAATTTCTATTTCAAAATTTTCAAGTTGCTCTTCAAATTGGTTATCGTTTAATCCATCTGGCCTTATAAATGTCCAAGTAGTTGTCGAGCCTTGTCCATTAGGAATGGCTCTAATAAATACATGCCATTCCAACCCACCACCTATGAAAATATGATCTAATATGCCATATTCAGGAATAAAAAAATTTTTCATCATAGATTTTCCTGCAATCTTATGTTCAAATGTCCATACGCTATCTTCATTTTTAATTAATGAATTAATAGCGCCGCCTAATTCCAAATTTTTTCCTTCCGAAAAGAAATCAAATACTTGCTTAACGCTGTTTTTAACTGTCATAGTTTTTACAATTATTTTTTTCATATTTTTTTTATCATCTGCTGCTGCTTTTACAATGTTATCCATATCTGATATTCAAGTCAGAAGAAATTAAATAATATCTTCCCCCATAGGGGTATCAAATAGTATGATGATTTCTGAATTGGTGGAATTAGGTTTAACAAATGGAGAGGCCAAAGTATATCTCTCGCTTTTAAAGTTGGGATCATCAAAAGTAGGATCAATAGTTAAGGACTGCAGAGTTTCTTATTCTAAAGTATATGATGTATTGGAAAGATTAATTTTGAAAGGCTTGGTGAGCTATGTATTAATACGAAATATCAAACATTTTAATGCTGTAGAGCCTTATAGGTTACAAGATTATATTCAGAAAAAAGAAGAACAAATAAAATTACAAAAAGATAAAGCAAGCAAATTAATTCCAGATCTTGTTAGTATTGTTAATAAAAGAAGAGACAATAAACATAATGGATTAAAATCTGCTGCATCTGCTGTTATTGAAAAAAATCATGTGGAAATTTTTAAAGGTGATCAAGGCCTTAGAACTGCTTATGAAATACTGTTGAGTGACTCTAAAAAAGGAGAAGTATTACGATACTTTTATCCTTATGATGACTTTCATGATATAGCTAGTCCATTTTATTTAAGATTGTATAGGTTCCAAAAATCAAAGAATTTGACAGAAAGAGGTATCAGCACTGTGGCTTTTAAAAAATCAAGACATTATCAAGAGGATGTTCCAAAAGATGTGAACTTAAAATTCGTAAATTTCCCGTTACCTGGAACTATGGACATATTCAGAGACAAAATTTTAATGATAGAATGGAAAAATAAAATAGGTGTTTTGATTTCATCAGATGAAATGGCAAATCATTTCAACAATTATTTTGATAGTATATGGCTTTAGATGTTCATTAATTTACAATAGTATGTTTTATAGTATTGTGTATTGAATCCCGAGAATATATCCTTAACAATATAGTTTAATATGCCACTACCAAAGGTTTACCAGATATAAGAAAAGTAATGCTCGTCTAAAACATATTAGAACCCTATTGCCGTAAGGTACTTAATCCCCACGGGTCTGCATCAATTTTGGTTCTTTTAAATGGTTCTACCAATAATAAGGTGTAAGTAATAGGTGGTAGAAAACCAATACAATAATAA
>JBQCGN010000258.1:0-3734 GCA_051955655.1 Candidatus Nitrosocosmicus sp.
AGGAAAAAGATTGTCCTTTAGAAAGTAAGATCATCTCTAAAGATAAAAATCAATGGCTTAATGCAAAGAGAAAGCAGCTGGAGAGGGCAATCAAAGGATTTAATTTGTTTCCTGATGGCTGTTTGTAGGGATCAGGCATTCTTTTGTTCATAGTAATGGTGTTTCAATATCCCATTGGCAAGGGACATTATCTCTGTAGATAGATCTACTAATAATTCCACAACATCTATAAATTTGAAGGGACCTGATACAAATACAAATAATAGATTTATTGTACTTGGAACATTTTTTACCAATGATGTTGATGAATTTAGATATTTAGACGGGCGTGTACGTATAGCAGAAGGAATATTTGATTTGAAAGATAACTGTTTTAAAAGTACAGGATGCGAGTGGTCAAGAAGAAACGGAATATAATTAAGTTCTCAGTTTAACTAAATTGGCATATGACAAGGTTATGGAAGTACCTTATCTTCTTTGTTAAAGTCTATGACAAAATTATATCTGGATTCTATTATGACCTATCCTCATTATTCCCTATCTATATTATCTCAAACAGTTTTAATTTGCCCCTTTGTAGACCTTTAAGTCGAATATGATTCTTAAAGCGATTTAAGTTAATATTTTCTACTTTATAAACCTCCTTACAATAAAAGAAGTAATCTGTAACTACGTTGTCCTATTAAAGGCCTGCAGAAATGTCTACAATGGAATGGAATGCTCTCATGCTTGCTATTAAAAAAAGAAATTATAATATTAAATAAACTATTTATGCAGTTGTTTTAACTTCTGTAACCCAATCGCATGTAAACCCGTGCTTTTCATGATGTTTTATAATTGCCTCTTTATTTGGTGCATCAAGCAGGCAAAAGAATTTGTCTTCTTCTTTGTTGTACATAATGTTATCATGGGTTACACCAAATTCATCTTTAGGAGAACTATGTGCTTTTCTTAAAGATTCTTCATCTAATCCTTTTAAACTATGAACATCAAGGAACTTAGGCATTTTAGTTATGTTCTAATTTCTTATTTTTAAGCATATCGTAAACTATATATAAATACCTAAGTTAATGCCAAAGACAATTGAGTTTCTATAAAAATGCCTGTTTTGATTAACTATCATAGAAAATTTATAATGCATAGGTATATACTATTCAAGGAGTTATTTAGCCACTGTTACTAAATCCAACTAGAAGGTCAATCTCTTCATTCAGAAGGCCACTTCATATAGAATCAATTATTCTTCGTTTTGTTGTTGCAGCACTTGGTAATCAAATGAGATTGCAATTGACTCTTCTCCAACTGCCTAAGAAACACATTTGATGCTACTATCTCTCGCACATAACCCACTGCAAAAACCCCTGGTAAATTGGTTTCAGGCAAGTAAGGTTGGCGAGCAAGGGGCCATTCTGCTGCTGTATCAAGATCGTCTATTGATAGATCACGGCGATGCTCAGCACCATATCTTGAATGTATGCCGATTTTGCTAAAGATGATTCTGGATATATCCATCTACAATGAATACATGAGTAACGTAATAAACAATCAAGATTCACAACCCAACATCGATAGCCTATTTTGCTTGCTGGCAATGCTACTACAACAAAAGAGAATTGACGAATTAAATATAAAATGCAAGAAAGAATCTTATGCAGATTTTATACGCAAATAAATAGAAGCCAAAAACAATAACTGAACTAAAATCGAGCCGTTGATGTGAAACTAATATTCTATAAATGTTTTCATATGACGATAAAAATATAATTTGAAATTGAAAAATCATTTGCAGATCAGTTTCATCTTGTGATTATAATAATCATATAATTACTATTGCAATTCTAATCACTCAATTAATAGGCAATTCGATAATAAAGGGAAGGTGGCAATATAAACAGATGACTGATGATTTAGAAAGACCTCCTGTTGATTTTATAGTAACAAGAGAAGATTGGTGTAGATATGATTTATCGGATAATGTAATATTAAAAGTTAAAGTAGTTTTAACCAGAGTTTTTAAGCAGCAAGGGCAACTCTATAGCGATTTTCAGCCAATCTATGTAATTTTGACAAATGAAAGGGGAACTCCAGATTCAAATATAAAGTCTTTGGAAGAGTTACAATCTTTAACAGGAATAGATATTCGTTTTACTGCTGTATCTCAAGACTGGAACGAATATGTAGTTGATGACGGTACAACTATAAGAATTCAACCGATCGTTACAAAAGTTGTAAAAACATCAAAGTTTGATCGAAATGGATTTCCTATATATTTGTGTAATATACAAGGAAACATGACAATGAATCCACCTACTGCTGCATAATAATCCATCTACGAAATTTTCTCTACTTATTTATATTATAATCTACGTCTTGAATGGGTATAAACAAGACCTAGACATGAAGTTTTGATACGTCTGAATTAAATATTATTTAGTAAATAAAGATAAAAGATCTCTATTACATTCGTCGAATGTAATGCCAAAAAGAAATCGGAGTCTTGAACAATGGATACGTTCTAATACGGTGTCCGGCTGGAGCATCGACGATAATGAAATCAACTAGTTTGGCCCTTGTACTGCTGCTCGCTACCTTGGGCAGTAATGGCCGGAATCTGACCACGGGTCTCGTCATAGGTTGCTTCAAGGTCCTCCTTCATCTTTGACCTCGACGGATTGTCGGAATTAATCACATGTCTCGAATGATAGCTATGAAAGACAAGGTTGTGGAAGCTGTCTGGATCGCCTCGCGGCAAATATTCTAAACCTTGCACAGTTTCAAAGAACGGCGTGACCGCTTTATGTATCGACCTACACAAAAGACTTTGAGATATGGGTTTAGCTCCATAGATGCAGCAAGATCATCCACTGTGTAAAAAGTTGATATATCCTCACTTACAGTCGCTGTGGGATCGGTGTGGTTGAAATTCCGGTTAGGGAACGTCTAGATTCAAAAACTGCAAGAACATAAACAAACACATGAGTTAACTAGTACCGTTCACGATGCGTTATCGCAAAACAATATATAATACAGCAACAGAGTGTGCGATAATACAAGGCTCATCCTTTGCTACTATTATACCTGCTGGAACATCATCATCCTCTTTTACAATATCTGCTTAAGTAAAAGCAAAAACAAGAAATATTTTTTAAGTCTAAAAGAAATAGTCAAATCTCTGTTTTTTATCAAACATAGTTTACACCAAATGCAAAAGGCTTTTGTCATTCTCATCTAGTTAATCTGTGAATGCATCCTCGAGGAAGTTGTTTGGGTATATTATAATTGATTTTGTTGATAGATGATGGTGAATTTATTCTTTAGATTCTCTTAAATATTTGTATGAAATGACATAAACAACAGAAATAAATTCAAGGCAATTTCTATAGTAGAATAATTAATATCCTTGTGAATTCAGTTTAGTAATAACTCCTAAATAACGTAATAAATCTAGGTGGTAATGGTATCAGATATCAAAGAGTATGAATTGAGGCATATTTTGTAAATAATAAAGATACAAATTAGCTTTGTATCACTTGAGATATAAATTTAGAATTAATTACCCAATAATCTACTATAGTTGAATACGGTTAATATAATAATAAAGGAAATGGACTGTCAGGAATGTTCTTGTCGTATTTCATTTTATAATGTAGTCCTACTTCTATAATGACTTTTTTTCTTATTCTATCGAGCGCCATTTCTATGGGTTGGTGAGGTGATAGTGCTAGTTCAACTCT
>JBQCGN010000259.1:0-9994 GCA_051955655.1 Candidatus Nitrosocosmicus sp.
CATGTCCACAAACGATGTCAATGGGTGCCACCTATGAAGATAAACAAGGATGCATAAGACCATGCCCTACTTCAAGTATACAAGGGCAGATTCCGACAGGATGTCCTCAAATACCTCAGTCACAGCAACCAGATCAGTCTGCGCAGCAACAACAGCAATCTCCACGACAATCTGATCAGAATGGACCTTTGACAACTACCAATAACCCAAACACTGCTCCTAGCACATCTGATAAAGAAACTGATAAAGAAACGGCAAAGAAAATTGAAATGGGAGGTAACAATTTCGGACCTATTAATACAGAACTTAAAGATAGACTTAATGATAAGATCAGACCATGTGCTAATGATATAACGGGTAAATGGATTGCTAATGATGGGGGCGTATATTACATCCAACAAATTGGAAATTCCACGAGGTGGTTTGGATCTACTCTTTTTAACGATAATGCAATTAACAGTAATAAAGGATTTGAGTACGCTAATGAAGCCACTGGAGGTATTGGAAAACATATTGATGGAACTACTCAAATTGTCTTGTATTGGGATGACATAACTGTAAGTGATAATCATTTCAAAGGAACTTTGAATTTATTGGTAGATCCATCAGGTTCGAAATTGACAAAAATATCAGCAACTGGAGGCTTTGGACCATCAGAATGGACTAGACAATGTTGAGAATGATTTAATCTCATCTTTGCATCATATTATATCATATATTTTATAATCTGATAAATGTCTAAAATTGACTTTTTTTTTAAAATTTTTAAAGATTATCCGACCAATTTCTTGTACTAGAGGAATCGTTTTAGGTCTTGAATCCAATGAAAATGGTTTCAAAACTTTTCTTCTTTTAAAAATTTGAATTTGGATTATTATATTTGGCTACTATTTATTTGTACAGTTTCAATAGATCTGGATGGTCTTTCTAATAGGCCATTAACTTGTCTATAATATGAAATTTAACAAAACAATCATAATACGAATCCAATTACTTTTAGTTATATAATAACGGATTTTAAGTATAGATGTTATAGTAATTATTACTAATTTGGTTGAACTATTGTAGTAGAATCTTTATCCAATAACCATGACAGATATTCATCAGTATCCATTAAAGAAACCCCTATATTTTTTAACTCAAAAATGGCTTTATCATATAACAGTGACGTAGCATCTTTAATCATTATAGTTTTAAAGTCTCGTTCACTTGCTTCATATATTGTGGTTCTCGGACAGTTTGGATAGTTACATCCACATACAACTACTGTATTTACATCAAGATTATGAAGAAACTTTTCTAATGAAGTATTGTAAAATGCACCCCATCTAGGTTTGTACATTATCCACTCCATTTCACCAATCTGTTGAGGAGAACCTGAAAGTAAAAGATCAAAATCCAATTTGATGTTAGATGATGGTTTTAGTTCATCCACTATGTCTGCACCGCTGGATCCAACAATAACCATTTGTTTTTTATTTTCCGAAATCATTTTTCTTCTACAGAGATCAACATTGGAGCCATCCTTTTGATAAAGTCTTATGATATGAAATATAGGATGTTTTTGTTCTCTATAATAATTGACCATTTGATGAATAAAAGGTACTGTTTGTAATGTTCCTTGTATTTGAGCAGGCGCATCATTTAATGTGAAATCTTTTTGCACATCAATAACAATCAAAGCAGAATGTTTTGGATCCGGTTTAATATAATCATCCTCATCTTCATTCATAAAATACGGTATACGTTATACATTTTTGAAGATATTAATTTACCTAGATAAAAGATGTAGAATCTTTGTTAAGTTTATCTATGCATTAAATAATACATTTTTTAAAGATTATCATTTTCTATTGTCTTCGTAGTTGTTATGGCGTGAATTAAGAAAAGTCTTTACAACTTCAAAGTTATTATTTTTATCTAATCGATTATTCACAGTATCGGGTTCAAATCCCGCACTTTGCACTTTATCGTCTGTTCTATATAAAGATCGGTTGTTAATATGACTGATTGTTGGTAATCTGTTTGTCCATAACTCCTTTGTTAAACGCAGTATGGAAGTTCGGTGCTCCATCACGTATCAAGATGTTAGGCCTTGTGTCTGCTACTTCCTTACCCTTTCTAAACAATGGAGTTATATCCGCAATATTCTTGATATCTGCTACCTGCTGGGCAATCTAGGATCTCGTCTGATCATTCACAAAAGATAGTAGTGTTATATCATGAACAATAGCATAGGAGAATCCAAAAGTAAGTAATAATCGTACATCCATAATCATAATTACATGCTATTTGAGTCGCTTGATTTTCTATATGTTCCAGCTACAAACATAGAAGAATCAATCATATACTATAACAATATGCTTGATGGTGAGTTGCTGTGTAAAATACATGCATATGATGTTTGGGTTGCATGTATCAATCTCTCTACTAATGAGCCGTATATACTGCTTGCAGACCACATAGAGAAGAGACCTAATATTGATTTATCGAGTTAACAATATAGATAAGACATTTTTCGAACTTAAATCAAGAGGCTGGATAGAAGAAAAAAAGATAGAGATACCAAATGGTCCTTGTTACACCTTTCGTGACCCAGCAGGCAATCACATTGCAATATACGAAAACAAACGTCCAGATGTGATGAAGGAATTCAAAGGACGGATTGATGATAAATAAATATAATACTACAAGCCTTCAAAACGGAAGACAACAATATCTTTCTTTAATCCGCAATAACAAATACCAAATGATATCTCATGGACTATCAAGGTATGGCACGTGGACAGAATGCTCTTACTAGTTATCCAGGCGAAGTTTGATATAACTTGGAATGACAGCTTAAAGTTATACCATATATATTCAAAAGAGTATAGTAAAAAGAAAATGAATATAAGAAAGAGGTTCAAGAATATCCAAACAAGCCACTGCAAGACGCTTCCATAGATATACTAGAAGATGATGATAATACAGAACTTTAGCATTTGGTGTAAATGATGCTGGAGAAAAACCAGAGATGATGACTATCTCTTTTTTTGAATTTAAAAAAATGTTTTATTGTTTTTGCTTTTAATTAAGCAGTTGATGTAGAAGAGGTTGTTGTTGTTGTTGAAGAGGATGTTGATGATGCTTCACAATAGGATCTGATAACTATACAGTTTTTTCTACATCTATTGGCTTTAATAAAGAAAGTAAATTGCTTTCTATAACATTGTCAATACAAATTTTGTTAAATTGAAAATTGTATAATGATTAATTAGATCCCGCTTTTAGTTGACCATTCATATCCTGTACTTTTAAAACAGTTATCTTTCACATCAAATATACCTTCAGCTATACATACAAGTCCGTCTAAATATCTAAATTCATCAATATCGTTTGAAAAAAAAGTTCTGAGTACTATAAATCTATTATTTGTGTTTGTATCCCGTCCCTTGAAAGTTATTGGTGTTGATATAGAGTTATTGATGACCCTATCTATAGGAATAAAGGTTCCTTGCCAATGAGATATGGATACACCATTATTATGAACAAAGGATATGCCTGATCCCTGCAAACTGCCATCAGGAAATAGGTTAAATCCTTTGACTTCTCCTCTCCATCTGCTTTCTCTTTGGATTAAGCCACTAACTTTATCTTCGGAAATGATCTGACTATCTAAAGGATAATCTTTTTCCTCATACAATTTTTTGCCTATAGAGATTGTCATGTCATTGTGTTTAATTTCCGACATACATTATCTTATATTTGTAATTTAAAAGAGGGTGTATTAATCTACAACTACTATCACTGCTGTCACCGATAATTTAAAAGACAATCGGTCGACTTTATTTATCAGCAGGATTGAGAAACAACAATAACACAAGTCTTATAAATACTAAAATATAGTAACTGAAGTATACCTTCGTTTTAAATTATAATCCTTTCTATTTTGGTTCTGCTAAAATACAAGGTCTTATAATTGCATATTAATTAAGGGGTCATTATTTCAAACTTTCTCTTAACTCTTTGGATAAATCTTTTTTCTTATTGAATTTTATCGCATTCGTGATTTTGTCTTTGATTGACATATTATATCTAAAGCAATAACCTGTATAAAAATATTATAAACCATAAAGCTTAAAGATCTGTTTATTGATGATTATCGCTGGATTTAAAATGATCACAAATAAAAAAATATGTAAAAAAAGATTCTTTAATTTAGAGTTTCGCTGGAGTATGACTGAGCTCTTGGATATGGGTTTGCCATAAAGCAAACTACGGATTGTGAGCAAGTAACTACTTTACGCCAACATAATTTCACGATTATTGTCATTATCCTTGGGAACTATTTGTGACGTTTCCTTTATTTGCATTTATAGCACTATCTAAGTTTACTACATTCAATGGCTTGACTACATCAGCAGACACTGCATATGCTACTACAAATGGTTCACCATTGAGGGTCCTTAACCATAAAGTATCACCAACAAATGGAATAGATGCCGAGAAGTATGGTGAATGGGTACCGTAATTAGGAACAATAACTGAAGCGGTACTTAAAACTCCAGGTGTTCCAGCCTCCCCTTTACCACCAGCATGAAGATATGCAAGATAAAGATCACCTAATGTCTTTGTATCAATGTGAGATAATGTGTTATTGTCTACAGGAAGTCTATAGCTAATTCCAACTTCTACTGGCTTTGTTGCAGTAAATGATACAATACCTGTATATATTGTACCATCCTGTAAATTAGGTAGTATATTTACACCCTGTGGCTTGTCTCCTGTTTTTAAAGATGCATTGTTATATTTTTCAGAAGATTCAATTCCACGTAGGACAACTTTTTGTCCAGCTGTTGTTGTACTTATAACATCTTTTGGAGAAATTGTATTAGTTGGATTATTATTATTGTTGTTGTTGTTTATTTGAGCAAAGACCTGTATAGAATTAGCTTGAATATTGCAGTTTAATGTTGTTGCCATCAACATTGGTATTGCTATGGCTATTGCAACAAATAGATATAACTTTTCCATCTTGATGCTATATATTTGAGCTATTTAACCTTGCTATATTTGTTGTATATAGTTGCATCATTTTCTATAATACTCATTGTAGTGCTGGTGCTAGTGGAACTAATCTTTCAGTGGAAGCAGTATATCTAAAAATCAAGAAATGGCGTATAAAGAAAATATAACTGGGAATTTGTAAGGGTAATAGATAAAGTTAATATTTTAAATATTCTAATTACACCCACGAAAGACGATTTAATATTATAATGTACAATGCGTATGACAGAATTATAATTATCGCAAGAGATAGTTCAATAAAAGATCATTAGTATGCAAATCTTAAGTGGGACATTCTGTTTATAGTAGGCTGACAAAATATTGGTAGTTAATATTATTCCTCACATACTAGCTAAAATTTCTTTAAAAAAAATGGGGATAGAATCCTCAACAATAGGTTGGTTTTGGATAATGCAAATTCTATTGACTGTTATAATGGTGAGATTTATTGATAAAGCAATAGATTTTGTTAAAGATCTTATCACGGGTCACTGGTCTTATGGTCAAGTGTTTGAAGGTTTAACAGGGATATTGGCTATTGTTGGTGTTGTAATTGTAGGAACGATTCTATTGCTTGTATATACAGGAAAGATAAAGACCGAGAATCATACCACTAATAATGATTTTCAAAACATAGAAATATTATCAGATAACCATCCGAGTATAAACTCCTTAATTAGAGGAGCCAAAGAAGAAGTAAATATAATTTATAGCCCTTTATCACATTTTATTGATGATGATATAGAGAATATTTTCGAGTATAGCCATGATTATACTATTGATAAAATAAGAATATTAGTTCAAAATCCTAATTCAATTGCTTTGTTAATCAAATCATATGAAGATTTGAATAATTTACCATCATTATCTAAACATAAGAAACAAAACAATATCGACTATAATGAAAACTATATTCACATATATACTAAATTGATTTCCGAATTTAAATCGGCAATAGAAAATAGTAGTAAGTTAACTAATATTGAATTTAGAATGATTGATATCCCTTTTATTCAATCTGCTATATTTATTGATCCACCTAATAATCTAAACGATTCTCAAAAAATTTCCGAATTATATATATTGCCGTTTATATGTTCATTTAGCCAAGAAAGAAACAAACATCCAATAGTTTATAGAATCAAAAGAAACTCTAGATCTACAGATAACAGAAAAAGTATCAGGACAAATGATTTAATCAAGGTTGAATATACAAATTTTCTTAAAGTATGGGAATCAGCAACACCCTATAATTCCATTGACAAATTCTAAGTTAAAGAAAGGAACTTGCTATGTATTTTCTATTTGGTCTCGCTTGCCATGTGTTGTAAAGTTTACCAATTGAATCCATCATAAAAACATCCAACCTACCGTCGGCATTTTGTGCTACAGTTGGAATACTGCCTAATTGCCACTTTTCATTTGCCGTTGAACTATCTTGTTTTCCTATTAAGGCCCAGCTGGTATACCAATTCCTACTATACTAGGCGAATTCTGCCATGTGTTGTAAAGTCGTCCATCAGTTCCAACCATAACAGATTCCGTATTATATGACTTAAATAAACATTAATAATCGTTCGATAAATAAAGTATTTATATAAATATTTCATTTAATATTTACAACTCATCTTATCATGAGTTTGTCATTTCTAGGTCTTGGGTAATGAAAAACAAGACCTAGATTAAAAATTATGTATGTCAAAAATTTTTTGCAACTCTAGTATTTCGTATCTGATTGTCATAAACGTCGTTTAGAACAACAAATTATATGAACATAGTATAATTCGAAACATTGTTTGGATTTATTAACATACATATCCAACTGACCCCAAAATCCATTACCTATACCAATAGGAGGAAATCATATTGTATTGAAGGCATTGGAAATTGGTTCCATGATTAAAAAAAATATCAAGATCTAATGACCGATATCCTATCCTTTCATAATTGTATTATCCAGTAATCGTATGATGCATAAATATTTTGTTACATATAGATAATCAATGACAAACTCAAATGATAATACTAGCGATAGAGAATATGAAGAAGGTGCAGCAGGCACAAACCCAAACAGAAAGAGTGATCCTTTAAAAGAATACGAAGATAAAGAGGCAATGACTCCAGCAAAAATTAATGCAGGAGAACCGACTGCAGTAAAAAGAGACCCAAGTGATCAAAAGATAACCGAACAAGGTCAAACTGGTACAGAATCACAACAAGCAAATGAAGAATATAAAAAACGTGGAATGACCAAAATCGAGTAATAGTTCAAAAAGATAATAAATACTATATATATCAAGTTCAGCCAGATATTCTTTATTTCTTTTTTTCTGATAGTTGCATGTTAAAACATAATTATAGTATAAATTCATTCAAAGAGAATTGTATAGGATTTATGCGATCAAAGTTATTCTTATTTCTTGAAGATATTTTATCTCTTGTTTAAGATCTAATTTTCTATCTTAAGTTCAGATATACTTTTATGATAGAATCCTAATTCATGACATATATCTTTTAATTTATTTTTATTTTGCAAAATTTCTGTAATATCTGTTTGTATAATCCTTTTTCCTGTATTCTCTTGTATGGATGATAGAATAGATCAAAGTCTTTCTTGATGTCGCTATACATCCTCAAAAGATAGGATACGTTGTCAATTCCCTATACAGTCAGGAACATTATCTACAACTATATGATTCAAAAATGAGGAAAAGTTACTTTGTCTTTATATTAAACGGATTTGACTATAGTATGTTATTGGGTAATTCGTTCGAAATTTGTATCCCACGTGACTTGAACTAAATTTATTTCTTTTATTAACATATACTTGAAGAAAAATGTGAATCTTTCTGCGAATTTGCAATCTCAATTGATAACCGTAGTAAGATTGAATTGGAAATAATTCAGCATAAATAAAAACATGTAATCTGTAAAAGTTATTCATTCAGATGAGCTTGAAATTTAGACCTGGTAACATAGACGATGCGTATAAGGTTGGAACAATAATATCCAATGCGTTTTCAACTATTGCCCAAAAACATGGTTTTCCTTCAGATTTTCCTTCTATAGATATTGCAAAGGATGCTGCAATGTCTTTGCTATTTAATCCCAATTTTTATTCAGTTATTGCTGAGGAAGATAGTGAAGTTATTGGTATAAACTTTTTAGATGAGCGCTCAAATAAAGTTGCAGGAATTGGGCCATTAGCAGTTGATCCGAAATCTCAGAATAATGGTGTAGGTAGACAATTGATGATTGATATAATGCAAAGAGCTAGAGATAAAAAGTTTGCAGGAATGCGTTTACTTCAAGCATCGTATCATAACAGATCACTAGCACTATATGCTAGTTTAGGATTTGAAACAAGAGAGCCAATATCTACTATGCAAGGAGAACCTATTCAAGCAGCCATCCCTAGAAGAACAGTACGTACAGCAAGTACAGAAGATATTGATTATTGTAATGATATTTGTAAACAAATACACGGGCATGATAGAAATGGTGAAATAATTGATAGTATACAGCAAGGAAAGGCCAAAGTAGTTATACATTCAGGAAAAATAACAGGTTATACTTGTGGATTAGATTTTTTCAATCATTCTGTTGGATTGACCAACGACGATCTCAAGGCTTTGATTGCATCTGTGGCAACTGATAATGGTAATTATGGTGGTTCCGGTATTCTGATTCCAACTCGAAACACCCAATTATTTCACTGGTGTTTGAATAATGGTCTTAGATTAGTTCAGCAGTTACTTCTTATGACAGTTGGAATGTATAATGAACCTGCTGGCTCCTATATGCCTTCAATATTATATTGAACTATTTGTTATTGTATCACCTAAAATAAATTAACACCAAGAGATAGAATATGTTCAATTTTTACATTATAAACTATGTCTATTATAAGTAATAAAAATAAAGACTATCATTAACTATGACATGTCTTTGTATTATCTTCCATGTCTGCAATGTATCAGAGTCCAAAGATTTAATGTCCTCTTTCTTTAGCGTGTCATACTTGTTGTATTGATGCTCAAACCCTCTCTGAATTTTTTCCAAAACCTCTTCTCTATCTGTTCCAACAATAACCGATTCAGTATTATTTAGTTGAAAGTCATAAAAAATCTCATCATCACCTATTTTGATAACTCCTTTGTGGATGTCTATCCTTATAGGATTGAATCTTATTTCTCCAATGGAATCGGGTTGAAATAAAAACTTGGCCATCATAAATCTTCAATGAGCAAAGTTTTAAATGTTACTCAGTGTATTACTATGTAATGCTATACCCGGTAATGAAATGTGAATGTGGTAACAAAAAAGTTGCAGATCTGAGGGGCAAACACATAGAACAAATCTTAAAACAAAAATGGTGTCCCAATTGTAGAAGAAGAGGATGCTGGAGATCTTTGTCTGATGATGAATCTAGATGGGATTAATATTTATTAAATTTTTTTTCTTTTTTCTTTTCTATTTGGAGTAGTTATCTGAATGAAATAATGGATCTTCCCATTTTATATAGTAACAATACCTATCTAAAAACTTTACATAGAATATTCCTGATTAACTTGTTCATAAATAAAAGAAAATAATTATGGTTGTTTCAGGCGATTACAGCATTACATCAAATTCTGGAAAGGGGTAGCCCCAATCACCTGTATTAGTTAAAGTCAATCCTGTGGCAGCTTGAACAGTGGATGTTACAGCAGTTTCTGTGAGAACCGTCACAGAGAAATGGACGCTCGGATACAGAAGCTGGATTGACGACTTTGATATCCATGGACATTATCTCGAATTTTAAAACAAGATATAAAAAGAATTTTATGTGAAAATGTTATAAAGTTATTGTAAATTTGACAAATTTTATATCCTTATGATAACGTCTATCATACAAATTATAACTAAATGAATATTATTTATAAGACTACAAATAGTAATTGTT
>JBQCGN010000260.1:0-2889 GCA_051955655.1 Candidatus Nitrosocosmicus sp.
AAACAAGTTATTTAGCAACATTATCTGCATTAGAATGTTTGCGGTCCATATATACCCATGATATAAAAATCGGATCATAAACAATACGTGTAATCATTTTATAACTATTAGAGATGTATATCCTCGACTATCCATAATGACGTCGTTTTCTAATTCCTCTACCTTTATTGTTATAGATATAACATCAATTGTATCATAGATTTTAGGTTTTAATAATATATAATCATCCAGTAAATCAGATGGTTCAAAACTAGTATTACTATAATTAATATCTATGATATTGCTCGAACCTATCAAAAAAGTGTTATTCTTATCATAGTTGCAAATTCTTACTTGCCGCCCTGTTCTTGGAAAAGCCTTAATACTCAATTTTATTGAACCTTTTTCATGAACTATATACCGATTATCACCATTTACATATATATCAAATTTAAAGGGATATCCGGCTGTATTTTCTGCCATTTTATTTATGCCATCATTCATTATTATATCAATTTTCTTTATTGTATCTCCAAATTTAAAAATAAAATCATTACTCGATTTTACAATTTCATCAATTTTTGTTTTTCTAGAACTTTCTTCAATTTGTGATAATTTATATCGATCTATCCAATCTTTATAGTCTTTACTAATATCGGTAATGAAATTACTGCATGTATTTTGATAATCATCAATACTTGTTGCTCTTTCAGAATCAATATCGGAAGCAAACATAATGCGACATCATAGGTTTTATTTAACTTATTTATTAAACTTTAACAAAAATCAAATGAAGGTACAATGAATGAATTTTCTTCTCTAATCTCAGATATATTAAATAACATCAATAGTAATGTACAATTCTTTAGGATAACATTATTAAAAAAGAATCCAGCGCTTGCATACTATAAATTAAACGAATTAACAAACTTTGTAGGATTAAGATATAAATTAAATGTTGAAATTCATTTTCCAAATTCAAATAAAATTTATAATTTTGACGAATATGGAAAAGAGAACATTAGCATTGTTATAGATAAATTTAGAAAAACATTTCCTATTCAAAGAGAAATAATAAAACAAAAGGCAGTAGAATTTTTTAAAAATGCGAATATTGTTGATGCATACATGTATGAAGGAAAAGAAGGTGTAAAAATTATTTTTACTGACGATGCTAGATCGCGTATCGAGATTCTTCCAGGCTCATTTCATTTATGGGTTAAAATTGATAAAGATGTAGAAAACTTTTGCAATTGGTTATTAGAAAATGTTTATACAAACAGAAAATCGAAAATAATTTAAAAAATAGAAATTGTTTTAAAAAAAAGATTTAAGATGCCACTACTCCAAATGTAGCAGATTCTACAAAAAGATCAGATCCTACAGTCGATGCAGACTGCACGGTAACCTTAACATGATATGGCCCTGGACTAGGGAATTTGAATGTAGATTGGCCAGTTCCATCTCGAGCATTTTGGTTATCGACTTTGCCTACGACCTTATCGTTTTGATCAGAGAATTGGAGAGAATAGACAGAATTTAACGCAGGGTTTCCACTAGAATCAGTAATAACCAAGCCAAATTTAGTGTCCTGTCCTGCTTTTATTACAGTCGGTTCCCAAAGTAATTGTATACTGTATGCTCCAGTTTCAGTACCAAGTGTTAATGGCGGTTTGGGAATCTCTATTTGAGATTTTGGTGTTGGAGGTTGACCTGTGCCAGCTGCTTGCAGTGTATACGCATATTGTGTTGGGGGATTACCGGTCGTTACATCAGCATAAGTTTGAGCTTTTACCGGGAAAGGCATGTTAGCGGCTATGTATATATTATTATCTACACCTTTATGATATTGAACTATTGTTGTATCAAATGTGCCTGCAGGAGTTGTAACCTTAGCAGTTCCGGCCGGAGCAATCTGAGATCCACCTATAGAAGCTATTTTGCCCCAGTATGCAGCAGTAAGAGATTGACCAGGTTTTGGAACAAAGGCTGATAACCAATCCAAGGCAGTAGCATATCCACTTCTATACGGAGCCATCGCAGATGAAACATTTGATGAGCCCAAAGCCGTCATATCAAGGTCGCTTAAATGAAGTGTTCCGTTGATAACTTGACCGTTGTTTACAACATAAGTCGGGACAATCCAATATTTACCGGTAGCATTATAGTTCTTGAAATATAGCGTCATTGTGAATGGTTGTCCTTGGTTAACATCGGCATTTTGAATTTGATATGTATAATAAGTATCGGGCTTTACACCTTTTCCAACATACCAAATATTAGATTGGGCATATACATTTCCAAAAAATTGATTAATTTGTAATGCCGCCGTACCAATTGTAAAAATGAGCAAAAATGCAATTATTTTCTTATGAGAATTTTGTTTTAACATTGCAATTATATAAAGTACATCAAAGTGTTCTTTAAATGTTTATGATATTTATTTATTTAAAAATAGATTAGATAAAAAATAAATTAGTAATTGACATAATAATAACAAAATATGTGTAATTGTTCTAAAATTCATTTTTACGATGTCGATTTTAAATTATATAGACTAAAAGTAATACCGTCATGTAAAAATTGTGGGGACCCTTTAAGTGACGAGCAGTCAAAAAAATTTGAAAAAGATATAATGAAACACTGGGGCTTTGAAGAAAAAAAATGAGATAAAGATTTTTAAATTATTTATTGCGTCAACTTTATTAATACCCAAAATAAAAAAAAATCAGTGGTATTAGATGACCAAGATGTTTAATGTAAATATTGATACAGACGGTGTAAACGAAAATGAAGCCCAAGAATGGGTAAATGAACTAGCCAATGTTTATGCTGATATGGAGGTGGAAGATCCAAAAGTTTCAGGTAACAAAATTAGTTTTAAAACCGGTTTGTCTGGAATGGATGACA
>JBQCGN010000261.1:0-10734 GCA_051955655.1 Candidatus Nitrosocosmicus sp.
GACTAAAACATAATAGAAACAAGAGATAAGATTTAGTTATAACTGAAATTTAATATATAATATTGGTCTAGCAATACAAAGTAAGCAAAAATGCATTACTATCAAAATATCAAGTCAATAGGTATAATTCAAATAAATTATTTTTATTATCTCTGCATTTTTAATATTTTTCTGAGGCAATTATTTTGTCTACAATTGTAGACAAACCGCCGAATAATTACCCATAATATACTATACAGCAGATCAACATTTAAATAAAATTTGACTGAAACGTTTATCTATAACGTAATTCTTTTCTGTTGTTATTCTAAAGGTTATTTTCATTTAGCAATAGAGTTAGAAGATGATGGTTTTATTTAATATTAGTTAAGTATAGTATACATGCTACATGATAATTTGTTAATGGTATTTAGAAAGCATTTATTATTGAAATATATAGATATTTAAATGAGATAAAATATTTGACAGAAACTCTTTCATACGATATAATTATCGTCGGGTCGGGTCTTGCAGGATTGCGTGCAGCTTTATCTGCCACAATAAAAAATAAAAATTTGAAAATAGCAGTGATTTCAAAAGTCCAAGTTATGCGTTCCCATTCGGTCTCTGCAGAAGGTGGTACTGCTGCAGTTCTTTATGACAATGAAGGTGATAATTATGAATCTCACATATTTGACACCATCAAAGGAGGTGATTTTTTGGCAGACCAAAATGTTGCTGAATTGCTAGTTAAGAGAATTCCATATGAAATTATTCAATTAGATAGATGGGGGATGCCATGGTCCAGGAAAGAGAATGGTAGAATCGATCAAAGAAAGTTTGGAGGATACACTTTTCCAAGAGCAACTTTTGCTCAAGACAAAGTGGGTTTTTATGAAATGCAAACCTTATACGATACTTGCCTTAAGTATGACAATATACTTTTCTTTAATGAATGGTTTTGTACTTCTATAATTCATAATGACAATACTTTTCAAGGTTTTACTTGTATTGAAATGAAAACGGGTAATTTTGTTAATATTACCGCTCCTGCCGGAATTATTTGCACCGGAGGTGCCGGAAGGATTTATAGTTTTTCTACATATGCTTATTCTTCTACTCCCGACGGTCTAGATATGGCCTTTAGGGCCGGGCTTGCCTTAAAAGATATGGAGTTTGTTCAATTTCATCCAACTGGAATTTTACCATCGGGAATTTTAATTACTGAAGGGGCACGAGGGGAAGGAGGATATCTGATAAACTCCAAAGAAGAAAGGTTTATGACAAATTATGCAAAAGACAAATTAGAGCTGGCATCTAGGGATGTAGTTTCTCGTGCCATGATCACCGAAATTCAAGCAGGTAGAGGATTTAAACACGCATCAGGATCAGATTGTCTTAAACTAGATTTAAGGCATCTTGGTGGAGAGAAAATTAAAGAAAAATTGGCAGGAATAAGAGAGATCGGTTTAAAATTTTCCGGTATTGATATTGTAGATGAACCAATTGAGGTAAGGCCAGTTTGTCATTATATGATGGGCGGAATTCATTCGAACATAGATGGGGCTACAGAATTAAATGGACTATGGGTAGCGGGTGAAGCTGCATGTAATGGACTTCATGGTGCCAATAGACTAGGTGCAAATTCTACTTCTGAATGTCTAGTATTTGGCGCCATTACCGGTGAATTAGCAGCTAATTATGTGACAAATCACCCAAAAAAAAATTCTATAAATATCGATAAACAGCAGATCGCCACGGAAGAAAAAAGAATATTTGATGGAATATTCAGAGGAAAAGGGGAAGTTAATCCCTATGAAATAAGAAAAGAACTCACAGATACGATGGATGAAAAAGCATATGTATATAGATCTGAATCAGGACTTGTGGAAGGATTAAAAAAGGTGCGCCAGATTAAAGAATTAGCTTGGAAACATGTTGATGATCAAGCCAAAGAATACAATACCAATTTTATCAATGTTATGGAAATTGATTCTATGCTGAGGGTAGCCGAAGTTGTATTAGTTGGAGCTTTGAATAGAAAGGAATCCAGAGGAGCACATTCAAGAATAGATTATAAACTTCGTGATGATAATAACTTTTTAAAACATACACTTGCATATTATAATTATAATGGTGAACCTAACATGAGTTGGCATCCAGTGATATTTACTCGTTACGCACCGGCGGAGAGAAAATACTAAATGGCTAGCGTTCCCAACAATAAAGACCTTGCTACAACAAAAAATTCTGGAAGAGAGGGATTGAAAGGTTGGCTCAATCCAACACGATATGGATGGGAAAGGGTATCCTATTGGCTGCAACGACTAACCGGTGTGGGGTTATTAATCTACTTCATTGGACATGTCTATGAGACAAGCTCTCTTACTGGAGGCATTAACGCGTGGAATAGTATGTTACAATTAACACAAACACTAGGCGGCCACCTTTTTCTGTTGTTTGTTATAGGCGCCAGTACTTTTCATACTGTTAATGGAATACGTCTGATTTTTACTGAATCAGGAAAAGGTTTAGGAAAACCAGGAAGGCCGGATTATCCATATTTCGCATCATCTTTAAATTACAGACAAAAATCAGGAATTTGGGTAGCCATATTACTGGCATGTATTGCAATGCTATATGGTGGCATGGTTCTGTTTGGCAAAGGCGGATAAAGTAAAAAGGGAGATAAATTAAATGTACAAATATTATAATAATCTTACATATTTTAATAAGAGGAAGTTTTTTTAGATGGCATTATTAAAATTACGTGAAAGTCAAATAACAAAGATTCATTATTTGACTGGAATTTTGGCTCTATTTGCAGTAGCAGTACATATTTTATTTAGGCTAATTATGCCTTTTGGTCAAAGTTTGCTCTATCAAAACGTGGTATCTAATTATCACAATATATTTTACTCCCTTCTTTTAGAATCTATTCTGATACTAATATCTATTCATGGTTTCAATGGATTGAGAGTAATTTTGGTAGAACTCAAGCAGTCCGCTAAATGGGAATCCACAATAACTATATTGGTGTTAATTGCAATGATTGGTATAATAGCCTATGGTACTAGAACAATTGTTATTGCCAGTGGATTATAAATTGGCAAATAAAACTAGCTGTTCAAATCATCATTCGGATCGTCGTCTGCTGTTGAACGGCAATTTTTTTGGTGAACATAACGATGAGTAAGGAATTAGAAAGAGATAGAAAAATTACTCTAAAAGTATTTCGAAATAATTATAATGTAAATAAATCGCCATATTTTGACGAATATAAGGTTCCTGTTAACCGTTGGACAACAGTTTTAGAAGCTTTATTGTACGCCAAGAATAATTTTGATAGCAGCGTTGCCATTCGTTATTCGTGCAGAATGGCTTCTTGTGGATCTTGTGGTATGAATATAAATGGCAAACCGAGTTTGGCATGTTATACAAAAATATCTGAAATAAATAAAGATGAAATAGTTTGCGAGCCTTTATCTAACTTTCCAAGAATTAGGGATCTAGTAACAGACTTTGCTCAATTCTTCAATCACCATAAAAAGATGGAGCCTTTTATACACAACGACAGAGTTTCGCTTGATATTAAAGATAACGATGATATTGTTGAATTTGAGCAAACTCCAGAGATGGTTGATAAATATTTGCAGTTTTCTTATTGTATAAGATGCGGTCTATGTTACTCCGCTTGTCCTACTGTAGCAACAGACTCTAGCTTTCCAGGACCTCAAGCTTTGTCCCAAGCATATAGATATATTGCAGATAGCAGAGACAACGATAAATCATCTAGGTTTAAAATAATTGATGAGAGACATGGAATATGGAGATGTCATTTTGCAGGCTCGTGTAGTTTTGTTTGTCCAAAAGGAGTTGATCCCGCGTTGGGTATACAACTTCTTAAGGGCCATATGCTTGGAGTTTCAAAAAACAATAAAAAGATTTCAACTTTGAGAGTAAAAGACAAACAATAGTAAATATTTTCTATATTATTATTGTTGTTTTTGCCATAAAACCAAGATTAGTATAGATAATTTAGTTTAGTATTTGCATTTATAATCTTAAAAAAATTACTTATAGGTTATTTGAATTTTGAGTCGAAGCCTCAGGAGAAGAGGTATTTGACGATTCTGGTTGAGATGAGGGCTTTGGCGTAGGAGGGCTGCTTTCATTTACTTGTTTATTTATTGCCTCGGCCATAAAATGATTACTTACGTTAACTTTTACTTCTTGGATACCTTCAACTCTATGAATATTATCTTTTACATCTTGAGCTATTTTGAACCCAAAAACAGCAGGACAAAAAGGACTGGTAAGATGCAGATCAACATCAACTTTTCCATCATTTATGTCCACCTTATCAATTAATTCTAATTCCATAATTGATACACCGATTTCAGGATCCACTATTTTTGTTAATTCTTCAAATATCTGACGTCTTGTTAATTGTAAATCTTGAGACATATAAAATATATTATCACATTACTATTTATTGATTATTTATTGTCAAAATTATTAATATAGTATTGCAATAATTTTTTTTAATGTATAGGTCTAGACCCCATGGAAGTTTGGATGATTCTACACTTTCTTTTTTATCTTCCATAAATGACGATTATAATATACTTTATTATGATATTTTAGGCAGTCAAGCACATGTTATAATGTTATATGAAATAGGGATTTTAACAAAAGACGAATTAAAGAAAATATTAAAGAGTACAGACAGAATATTGAAAAATAATGATTTATTGAAAGAATATGGAAATCCAAATTCTGAAGATATCCACGAATTAGTAGAATCAGCGATCATTAAAATGACCGATATGGAATCGGGAGGAAAAATGCACACAGCTCGTTCAAGAAACGATCAAGTGATTTTAGACATCCAAATGAAAGCTAGAGATGAAATAAACAGCATATGCGAAAATTTGCTTATTTTGATCGGATCCATAATCAAAAGATCAGAAGAAAATGTCAACACTATTATGCCAATGTATACTCATTTACAACATGCTCAACTTGGAGTTTTCTCCCATTATCTATTATCTTATGCTTATTCCTTATTTAGGGATTTAGACAGATTTTATGGTTTGTATGAAAGAATTAATTGCTGTCCATTAGGGGCATGTGCTATTGGTGGAAGTAGTATAAGCATTGACCGAGAAAGGATATCCTCTATGCTAGGATTTTCTGGTTTGATATACAATAGCATTGATGCAACCAGCAACCGAGATTCTCTTATTGAATTTGCATCAAATTCTCTAATCTGTATGTTAAATGTATGTAAAATAGCTGAGGACTTTATAATATGGTCAACATCAGAATTTGGATTTGTAAATTTGGACGATAAATATAGTTCATCGTCTTCTGTAATGCCCCAAAAAAAAAATCCTGATCCATTAGAAGTAATACGAGGAAAAACAGGTTTGGCTAACGGAATTATGCAATCCATTTCTTCAATTATTAAGGGACTCCCCTCAGGATATAGCAGAGATTTACAAGAAATCAAACCGTTGTTATGGAAAGTCTCTTCATTGCTTCAAGACTCTTTATTGATAATGGACGGTATAATCAAAACAATGAATATCGACAAGATAAAAATGTATAAGACATCATCGGAAAGTTATGCAATTTCACTAGACATCGCGGAACAAATAATCAAGAGAAAAAAAATTCCATTTAGACTATCTCATAAATTAGTTGGCGCTCTAGTAAACTATGCAATAAAAAAAGGTAATATGCCACTAAATCTTTTGGATAACAAGGATATTTATCAAGTTTTAGATAATATCGACTTTTTAAATTATGGAATAACTTCAGATGAAATCCTTGCGTTAATTAAAGATATTACTCCAGAAAAGTCCATAAATTATAGAAAGACTAAAGGGTCTCCAAATAAGGAAGAGCAACTAATAATGATTCAAAATTTAAAAACAAAAAGCGAGGAATATCAAAAAAAAAATAATTTGAGAAAAAAGCACATTGAAGATAAAATAGAATATATTAATGAAATTGTTGAAAAAGATTATACCAATATCTCTTAATTTATATATTATGTTGTAATAAAGACAACTACAGGTATTCAAAAATCTTAGATTTAAATTATCCTAATAGATTAATTGTATTGATGTCAGAAGTACAATCACAACCCAATTCACAAAATAAGGAAAATAACCCTACAAGAGACTCCATTTATATTGGAAAAAAGCCCCTCATGGCATACGTAACTTCCACACTGATTCAATTAGCAAATCAACCTTCTGTAACTATTAAAGCAAGGGGCCTTAGTATTGGACGAGCTGTTGACGTATCTCAAATAATATTAAAAAGGATGGAAAATGCAGGTTATTCAATTGGCGATATTACAATCGGGTCCGAAACAGTCCAAGCAGAGGATGGCAGGACTAGAAATGTTTCAACAATAGAGATACAAATTAAAAGACATAGCTAAACTTCAAAAAGTTTTAATTATAATCTTATGAATTATGGAAAAAAGATTTGATGGAAAACAATCAGCAGCAATATTTTTAGCTCATATAAATCCATTAACACTTTCACATGAAAAAATAATAAAAAGTTTATTAGAAAATTATAAGGTTTATATTTTCCCCGTAAGGTTTTTGAATAATGAAAAGGAGGTAAATACCCGTAGCTTTCCTTTCTCTTTTAACATCCGAAAGCAAATGATTCTTGAATCGTTTAATTATAATAAAGACATTGTTATTTTAGATAAATATACGTTTATTTCGCCCTATTTAAGATATTTTCCTCCATTCATCTCTCTGCCATTTAGGAAATTAAAAAAAGATATTATATCGAGTATTCAGGAATCGAATTTTATAACCTATACTGGCGATCGAGCAGAAAGGTTACTATTAAAGTTATTTGGGTTTAATCCTATACAGGCAAACAGACAAATCATTTCTTCTACTAATGTTAAGAATCTTTTATATGAATCAGCTTTATCATGCAAAGCATAATCTCAGTCTATTGATATATATACGCAGTGGAATAACTACGTTTCACCAAAAGTTAGTAATATAATTAGAGACAATTGGAACACTATTGACCATTTTTCAAGTTCAGATGATGAAACTGTAAGGGTATTGGGAATGAAATTTCCAAGAGACGGTTTCATCTAGATTGTAAAATTGAACACTTTTATATAAGTAAAAAAATTGCAAATCTATGAAAACTAAAAGTGCAGACTTTATTTGGTTTGATGGCGAATTCAAATTATGGGACTCTGTTAATGTCCCTATTACTACCCATGCATTGCATTATGGAACCTCGGTTTTTGAAGGTATAAGAGGATATTCTAATGGAAAAAATCTTTACATTTTTAAACTTAGAGAACATGTACAAAGACTAATTCAATCTGCTCAGGCTTATTCTATTAATCCAAAGTATTCCATAGACGAGATATGTAAATATATTATTGATTTGTTAAGAAAAAACAATATCAAACAATCTTGCTATATTAGGCCTTTACTTTTCGTCGGGATACACGGAATCGATCTAAATGTTACCCAAGATTCTCCTACTCATCTTGCTATAATTGCTTTTCCATTTAGTCGTTATTTTCCAGAAAGTGGAATAAGAACTTGCATATCATCTTGGAGGCGTATTAATGGAAACTCCACGCCTCCGATGGCAAAAGCTGGTGGCAACTATTTAAATTCCGTATTGGCAACTCAAGAATGTAAAAGAAATGGGTACGATGAATCAATACTGTTAGACTATAATGGGAATGTTAGTGAAGCTCCTGGAGAAAATATATTTGTAGTAAGAAAAGATAAAATATATACACCTTCCTTATCAGATTCAATATTAGAAGGAATAACAAGAGATACAGCTATAATAATTGCCCGAAATCTTGGTTATGAAATTAATGAACGATCAATCAACAGATCTGAATTATATACAGCTGATGAAATATTTGTAACAGGCACAGCTGCCGAGATAACTTCCATAATAAGTGTAGATAACCATACTATTGGTAATGGCGTTGTAGGTAAGATTACAAAGCAGATCTCGGATTATTATCAAAAACTAGTAGTTTCCGAGGTTAGTCAGTTTGAAGAATGGCTTACAGCAGTATGGTAAATATTTCTGATATATTATTATCTAGTTTTAATATGATGTGAATTGTAAATGAGTAAATATGATTTAAAACTTGCAGTGATTGGAACCGGAGGATGGGGAAAAAATCATGTAAGGGTATTAAATGAATTAGGAGTCTTAAAAGCAGTATGCGATTCTGATAGAAATAGAATTCAAACCATTTCAACAAAATATAAAGTAAACTGTTATTTTAATTTAGAAGATTTACTCGCACAAGAGCATGATCTTGATGCATGTTTAGTCTGTACTCCTACAAAGACCCACTTTCCGATTGCACAAGAGATTATAAAACATAAAATTAACGTTTTTGTTGAAAAACCATTATCTTTTTCATCAGTCGAATGTGAAGAACTAAGTAGATTATCAAAACAGCATAAAGTAATACTTACGACTGGCTACATAGAAAGATTCAATCCTGCAATTCAAAATCTCAAACACATAATTGAAGAAAATACTTATGGAGAATTATTGATGATGGAATTTCAGAGAGAAAACAGGATGCCCTTACATATAAAAGATGTTGGAATAATTTACGACACTTCGGTACATGACATTGATACTGCATTGTTTATATTCAATTCAAAACCTACAGTTGTATTTGCAAGATCAGGTAAAAAGTTTCACTCTTCAGAAGACTTCGCTACAATTATGCTTGGATTTCAAAATCAAAAGGTGGCAATTATTGCTTCAAATTGGATTACTCCAAAAAAAGTTAGAAGATTCAGTGCTGTATGTTCAGAAGGCATTGTTACAGGAGATTTTATAACTCAAGAAATAAAAATAGATGACGAAAATAAAACGGTTATTCCAAGGAGAAACTTTCAAGAACCACTAACTTTAGAACTGGAAAACTTTCTTCAGGCTTTATCTGGAAGTATAACAAAGTTTTTAGTAACACCAGATGATGCTACTGCAGTAACAAAAATAGCAGAAGCCGCGCTTATTTCAAGCAATACAGGAGCACCAATATATTTAACTTTTTAATTTTGTATTATAATAAATTTGATTTGAATGTCATTTTTAAAAATTATATCAATAATGTATTTACTAAAAAAACATGAGTAGTAGAATAGAGAAATTTGAAAGAGGGAGTGAAAGAAATTGCAAATTTTGAATTAAATATAATATGAACAACTAAAATTCATATGTTCAAGTTACCATGAAATGGTTTTTATATTGGTAATTCTTGTGATATCAAATATTGAAAAATTCTGAAAGCCATGTTATCAATTATGTCTCACCGAAAGCAAAAATAGGAGAAAATGTTAAAATCTGGCATTTTGCATATGTTGGTGAAAATACAACGATAGGAAACAATGTGATGATTGGCTCTCTTACTCATGTTGACTATGGTGTAAGAATAGGAAACAACTGCAGAATCGAAGGTTCGGTTTATATTCCTCCACTTACTGAAATTGGAAATGATGTTTTTATCGGCCCGGGTGCAACATTTACTAACGATCCATATCCGATGAGTAAAAAAATGATTGGAGTAATTATCGAAGATGGAGTAATTATTGGAGGAAGATCTGTTTTTAAACCTGGAGTGAGAATTGGCAAAAATAGTGTTGTTGCCATGGCGTCCGTAGTTACAAAAGATGTCCCCCCTAATGTAGTTGTTATGGGTCATCCTGCACAGATAAAGTATAGTAGAGAAGAATACGATATAAAAAAAAGTAACTGGAATTCTTAGTTTAATCTAAAGTTTTCAGTTATTTTAAGTTAAATTTAAGTTAGAATATTAATCATATTTCTAGCGTATTAAAGAAAGTGTTTGCTGAAATTAAAATAATTTTATGAGAATGATGATTTTTATTTACTCTTGCTAATACTTTTTTATAATCCAATAGGGAACATGCAATAATTATATTTGTCATCATATTAGGTAAAAAGTTTTCGATATCTAGTATTTCTACTTCTGCAATATAATCCATCAGTTTTAATTTTAATAACTCTCGTATTACCGATTTGTCCCCCCTTATTTCATTATAATCAATGGTCCAAAATATAGTAATCTTAGTTCTGCTAGCTTTTATTTCTCTTTCTTTCAATTGAAAACGTATTTCTTCAACCAAACTCTTTACAAAACCTTCAATTGATCTAATAATACCATTTATAATATATCCTAAAGAGGATGAACTTGTTAAAGACAAGCTTATAATTCTTAAATCAAATAGACCATTTACTATATCATCAAAATAAACAGATTCAACACTATTTTGAAGCATTTCCGTTCTAATTTCTTTCAATCTATTTAGCTTTGTAATTTCATTAATTGATACCAATGCTGAATATCTATTTATTATATTTATTGTATATAATAATTCTGATGTAGAGACACTTACTATCTTTAGCGCTTTTAGATCATGCTTATATATTAGATTTATAGTTTTATTTAAAAAAGGATCGTTTATTTGCTGTTGATATGATCCAATAATGATCTCATTTGTCTTGATTTTATCAATAGGATTATAATAATAATAGATATCAGATCCTACAATAAGCCCTGATAGATGTTCTATTAATGATATTATTTCACTATTACCTCCTATCCCGACAGGTATGTTAAATATTATAGAAGTATTTTTTTTTAAATTAGATATTATTTCTTTAAATTTAGGAATT
>JBQCGN010000262.1:0-4337 GCA_051955655.1 Candidatus Nitrosocosmicus sp.
TCAGACGTGTGCTCTTCCGATCTTTCTAATAGTAAACCGGGGGTACTATCTTATGTTGCTTTATTTGAGAATATGTGGAATCAAACAGATCTATTGGAGGAAATACAAAATAAAAATAAAGATTTGGAGAAAAAAACACATGAGCTTGCGAGAAAGAGAGAAGAATTGGATGAGTTATTGAACAAATTAATAATTCAAGATAAAGCAAAAGAGGAATTTATTGCAATGATAAGCCATGAGCTTAGAACACCTTTGGTTCCCATCAAAGGATATACGGAGATATTATTGGCAAATAAAATGGGTCCAATAACTGAAAAACAAAGAAAAGCGCTGCAATCGATTTATAGAAATGTCGAGAAACAAGACTCTTTAATAAGTGATATATTAGATGTCTATAGATTAGATCTGGATAAAATAAACCTTAGAAAAAAGGAAGTAGCGGTCTCCGATCTATTTGCAAATGTTATAAATGATTCAAAATCATTGATGGCTGAAAAACGAGTTAGAATTATATCAAAAGTAAATAAAAAGGCCATAAATACCGTTTTTTGTGATGAATGTAGAATAGAGCAGGTATTGCTTAATCTAATAAAAAACTCTATTGATTTTGTTCCGGAAAAAGATGGAGAAATAGTATTAAGTGCATATGAAGAAAATTCGTTTCTCTCTCAAACGCCATATACCATTAACGAATTAGATTGTAATAATAATAATACCACCACTGCTTATGCTGTATTTACAGTAAAAGACAATGGACCGGGAATTCCCACAGATAAAATAAATAATCTATTTATAAAATTTTATCAAATTGATTCTAGTGATACTAGAAAACATACTGGAATCGGTTTAGGATTATCAATATGCAAAGGTATTATCGAAGCTCATGGTGGATCCATATGGGCTGAAAATAATAAAGATGAAAGAGGTCCTACTTTTGGTTTTAAACTGCCAATAAAAAAAGATAGTTAGTTAATTAAAGTATCTTGCTTTTGTATTTGTATTTTCATAAAGCAAAATTCTATTTGATTTTTATAAATAAGTATTTGAAACAAAACAAATTATTTCCTTCTTTTAGGACAAATAATAGTACTTTAAAGGATAGATAAAATAAAAAATATGTATATGAATCTATCATCATCAACTTCGTCAAAGAAGGAGTGGTCGGATTATCAACATGTTTTGAATTATTTGAATGCATTAGATAATATTCCTCATAGGAAAGACGGTGAGTCTGTTCTGATAGAAAGTATTCCTGTGGATGCCAAGAGAATACTGGATATAGGCACAGGAGATGGGCGATTGATAAAATTGATAAAACCTCTTTTCCCTAAAATCGAAGTTATTGCATTAGATGTTTCTCCTTTTATGATTAAAGCTATAAAAGATAATTTTTCAAATGATTCTACAGTTAAAGTTATTGAACATGATATGGAAATTCCTTTACCTGATATGGGTTACTTTGATGTGATTGTATCTTCTTTTGCTATCCATCATTTAAAGCATGAAAGAAAGTATTCTCTTTACAAAGAAATCTATGATATGCTTTATCCTGCAGGCATATTTTGTAATTTAGAACACGTTTCTTCGTCTTCTATAGGCCAGCATAATAAATTTCTCAAAGCTGTTAGTAGCTCTCACAAAAAAGAAGACATTACAAACAGACTATTATCTGTGGAAAAACAGCTCCAGTGGTTAAGGGATATAGGTTTTGTAGATGTAGATTGCTATTGGAAATGGCTCGAGCTTGCTCTTATTATAGGTTATAAATTATAAATTATACTTAATGATGGTTCATTCTCTCAATGATTTTTTATCAAATGGACAATGAAGATGATGTCTTTTTGTTTTTCGTCTTTTTCAAAATAAAATAATAAATAGCTTCAGATTAGTGACCTTTGGCCCTGTTGCAATTAGGACTGTAGCTGGAGCCACTTTTATAATCGACGGATGGCCAAAGCTATTGTCACGGATAAATTAATTGGCTGTATTTATATACCTTAGATAGACATTAAAAAGCAAACTAACATAGAAAATAGTTTGACGTATTACATTTTTAAAGAATATACCTTGGGCCGCCAAAAACCTTGGATAATACTAGGATTTTCGACCATTCTTCTAGTGATTCAATTATTGCACGGGCTTCGTGAATATTATTTCCGATAGATACTACACCATGATTTCTAATTATAACTGCTCTCATTTCCTTCTCCTTTTCCTTCTTACCTTCTTTAAATGCATCTGATACTGCATTTGCTAAATCCGTTGAGCCTGCTGGTAAGTTTGATATTATTGTGGGATTGCCTACTATTATCCTTGCTTCTTCTATAACATGTTGAAATTCGTTTTCTGATATTGCCACAGCAAGAGTATATGGACTATGAGTATGAACAACTGCATTTATCTCCTTTAATTTATTATAGATGCAAGCATGCATACGCCATTCACTGCTCGGCTTTAATGTTTTGCTTGTTCTACCATCATCTGTATTACTGCTGTTTATTGGTATGTCATTTTCTAAATCGACCTTTACCAAATCCTTTTCTTTTAACATATAACGAGGAACACCTGAAGGAGTTATCCACATTAATTTTTTACCTGGGAGCCTTACACTGTGATTACCAGATACTGGTGAGGTAAAACCCTTATTGTATAAATCTCTAACGCAATTTACAAGCGCTTTTTTCCTATTTAATTGGATTCACCGTAGTTAATGATGGATAATAATTTGTTATATGGATTTCAATTATATTTTCAATACTACATTATTGAAAATAGTTATGAAGATGATGATGTAGTTCGTTAAATAAGCATTTTGTTGATGCATCTTGAAGCAAATTTTATTTTATTTATTTTCATCATATGAACATTATTAAAAACTGTATTCTAACAACAATGGCAATTGTATTTATTTTCCCGTATTGATAGGAAAAAAGAGTAACTATGCTCAGAACAAGATCAAAATTACCTCAACAGTAGTTTTGCCTCTAGAATTTAATTTAATTGTCTCCTTTGCATTATGTTTGTTATAATGGAGATGTGGTATAGCAAAAGAGCACCAGAATACGCTGATAAGGAGAGCAAATCAGTCCTCCATCCATTTGTCGTAGGTGGTTATAAAGGATATACATTGAACCTATATCAGGGATGCCAGCATAGATGTGGTTATTGTTATGCAACATATGAATGGTCTCCAGAGTTTTATGATAAAATTTATGCAAAAAGTAATGCTCCAGAAATACTTGAAAATCAATTATTATCTTGGAAATCTAAAACAATAGGGCCTGTTATGATTTCCTCTGCTACAGATGCCTATCAACCAGCGGAAATTAAGTTTGAATTAACAAGAAAATGTGTTGAAATTCTGCAAAAATATGGTATTCCTTACTATGTATTTACAAAATCTACACTAATATCAAGAGATTTAAAACTCCATCAGCAATACAAGGATAATTGCTTTATAACTTGGTCAATTACAACCTGTAGTGAACCCATAAGAAGGATAGTAGAACCCGGTACACCTTCTGCATCCGCAATTTTTAAAATAATAAAGAGATTTAGTGATACCGGTATTCGATGTGCTGTAAATATCGATCCTATTATTCCGCTAATAACCGATTCTGTAAATGACATTGATTGTATACTTGACAATTGTCTTGAGTCTGGCGTTACATATATTTTTGGTGCCACTTTAAGACTTCGGGCAGACATATGGAAAAGAATGAAGATTATGCTTAAAATGCTAGGTAAAGAAGATGGAATTGAAAAATACACAAGACTTTTTAATTTTACTGAACCTCTCACACATGGCTATAATTTAGCTGCAGATAGGGCATACTCTGCTAACGTCTTAAAACGTTTAAAGAATGGCGCAATTAGCAGGAAAATGTATTTTGATCTTCCTCATCTTATTTCAGGTAGTAGTTACTTTAAAAAAATAAATAAATTAAATAATAGCAGTTCAAAACAATTGAAGATATCAAATTTTATCTAGCTATCTATGAGTTGTCCACCTCATATCGTTAATTTGTTCTTTATTGTATTATAATATCTATAAATAAAAATTCAAATAAATTCTTAAATCAATAGGGGTAGATAAAGAGAATTTCTATTAGTTTCTTGTATGCTTTTGCTGTCAATATTATGTGCCACCACCACCACCACTACCACTACTACTACTATATATGAGCAATCAAATATGGAGCAAAATAATAATTTTTTGCCCATAGCTCAAATAATGTTATACAAATACCGAGGTAAATTAAGTCTGTTAGTTATTCGCGTAAGTTTCTTCTTATTTGTTTAGCCTGCAAGTAAATGTCCTTGATCTATATCTTATT
>JBQCGN010000263.1:0-6716 GCA_051955655.1 Candidatus Nitrosocosmicus sp.
TGTGTTAAAGAGTACAACTCCCTTATTTTATTGAATGCATTTACATACGTGATTGCATTTGAACGTGGTGTTCTTCCAATTGGTGACTGATCAATTCCGATAATTTTGTCAATGTATTCTAATCCTAGAATTTTTAAGTGTTTACCAACAGTGAATTTTGATTTGTAAAAGTGATTCATTAAAAAATTATACAAAATATCATTAACTAATGTTGATTTACCGGAGCCAGAAACACCGGTAACAACTGTTATTAACCCTATTGGAAACTTTGGATTTATGTTTTTCAAGTTGTTTTCACCGGCTCCTAAAATAGTTAAAAATTTTCCATTCGGTTCCTTTCTTTGAATATTATCTACTACTTTTTTGTTACCTGACAAAAACTCTCCTGTTATGGAATTTTTGTTATCTATTATTTGTTCTATTGTTCCAGCTGCAACTATATTGCCTCCGTGTATTCCCGCAAATGGTCCGATATCTATTATCCAATCTGAATTTCTTATTATGTCTTCATCATGTTCAACTATTATTACTGTATTTCCAAGGTTACGAAGTCTAAATAGAGTTTTAATCAATAGGTTGTTGTCTCTTTGATGTAGTCCTATTGTAGGTTCATCGAGCACATAAAGAACTCCTGTCAAATTTGAACCTATCTGTGTCGCAAGTCTTATTCTCTGTGATTCTCCTCCTGATAGGGTACCTGCTTTTCTATTTAGATTCAGATAGTTCAGACCAACGCCCAATAAGAATTCTAGCCTACTTTTAATTTCTTTTAGTATTTGTTTTGATATGATTGCTTCATTGGCAGTTAAATTAATTTTGTTGAAGAACTCAAATGCTTGATCTATTGGTAAATCACAAACATCCATTATTGATTTTTCATTTATTTTTACTGATAAAACTTCTTTTTTTAATCTATATCCTTTACATTTTTCGCAAGGTTTTTCTTTCATAAATTTGGTTATCTCATCTCTTTTAGCTTCGGATTCTGTTTCATTGTAAATCTTTTCTAATGTTGGTATTACACCTCTAAATCTACCTGAATATTCCCAGGAGCTATCGGTAGATTTAGATATATAGTTATAATTAATTCTGGCTTCTGTACCATATAAAATAACACTTATTTGCTCTTGGTTCATATTTTCTATTGGTGTATTTAGATTAAAACCAAATTTCCGTCCTACATCTTTTAACATTGATGTTCTAAAACTTGCAAATTGACCTGTTGACCATGGTCTTATTGCTCCATTTAGAATACTCTTGCTTTTATCAGGAATTATTAAATCCGGATCAAATTCTATCTCTATTCCAAGCCCGTTGCATTTGTCGCAAGCTCCAAATGGAGAATTAAATGAAAAAGACCTCGGCTCCATTTCTGACAAATTAATATTACAATAAGGACAGGCATTTTTTTGTGAAAATAAGATATCTCTATTTTCAATTTGTACTACCATAATACCATTGCCTTTATCTAATGCATTTTGTACGGCCTCAAAAATTCTATCATTTTCAATCTGATTATCTTTGTCTATAATTATTCTGTCTATTACTATTTCTATTGAATGTCTCCTTTGCTTTTCTGTTTCAGGGATTATGTCAAATTTTTCGAATTCATTTAGATTTATTATTTTTTTATCTAATCTAATTCTTAAATATCCTTCATCCTTTAAATCTTTGAAAACTTTTTCATATACTCCCTTTTTCTCTCTTACAATCGGTGCTAAAATAAAAACCGTTTTTCTGTCTTTATCGTGATTGTTTTTTTCTATTTCTTCTATTATTCTGCTTGATATCGAGTCAATAGATTGGTTTGAAATTCTTCTATTGCATTGAGGACAATGTGGAATCCCTATTTTGGAATACAAGAGTCTCAAATAATCATAAATTTCTGTAATTGTTCCTACTGTTGAACGAGGATTTTTATTTGTTGTTTTCTGCTGAATCGCTATTGCTGGGGATAATCCTTCGATTACATCTACATCCGGTTTATCCATCGTCTGTAAAAATTGTCTTGCATATGATGATAATGATTCTACATATCTTCTTTGGCCTTCTGCAAAAATAGTATCAAAGGCCAAAGTTGATTTTCCTGAGCCCGATAAACCTGTAAATACTATTAGTTTATTTTTTGGAATGTCTAGGTTTATGTTTTTTAAGTTGTGCTGTCTTGCCCCTTTAACGATTATTGTATTGTTGTTATTGCTATTGTTATTCATTTTTGGATCAAAATTCATTTTGTTATGATGTTTTTTGATGCTATAATCTCGTTTATCTTTTTTAACTCTTCTCTGTATTGTATAGCTTTTTCAAAATCCAGATCTTCTGCAAATTTGTTCATCTGTTTCTCTGTTTTTATAGATAATTCGATCAAGTCGTTTCTTGTCATTGTCTTTAAATCTATATCAAATTTAGATACATTGGAAACTTTTTCTGGTACTTGTTTTATAATCGTTCTTGGACTGATGTTATTTATTTGATTGTATTCTAATTGTTTTTTTCTTCTTTTATTGGTTTCTATTACTGCCTCTTTTATCGATTTGGTTATTATGTTAGAATATAAAATTACCTTTCCGTCTATATTTCGTGCAGCTCTACCGAAGGTTTGAATAAAACTAGTATAGCTTCTCAAAAAGCCTTCTTTATCTGCATCCATTATGGCTACAAGTGATACTTCAGGTAGGTCCAATCCCTCTCTTAATAAATTGATGCCAACTAGAACGTCAAATTCCCCTGCCCTCAACTGTCTTAATAATTCTGTTCTTTCTATTCCATTTACCTCTGAATGGATATATCTTACTTTTATGTTGTTCTTTGATAAAAACTCTGACATATCTTCTGCCATTTTTTTGGTTAGTGTTGTAACAAGCGTTCTTTGATTTTTCTCAGACCTTTTGTTTATTTCATACATTAAATCGTTAATTTGATTTTTAGTTTTTCTTATTTCTATTTGGGGGTCAACAAGACCTGTGGGTCTTACAACTTGTTCTACTAAATTGAGGTTGGTGCTCATTTCATATTTTCCCGGTGTTGCAGATACAAAAATTACATTGTTAAAATATTTTTCAAATTCTTCAAATTTAAGTGGCCTGTTATCAAATGCACTTGGTAGTCTAAATCCATAATCTACAAGGGTTTTCTTTCGTGAATAGTCTCCTTTGAACATTGCCATGACTTGTGGCAATGTCACATGGGACTCATCAATTACTAGTAAAAAATCATTTTTGAAAAAGTCTAAAAGGCAATATGGTGGCTCGCCAGGATTTCTTCCATCAAAGTGCCTAGAATAATTTTCAATTCCATTGCAATAACCTAGTTCAGTAATCATTTCTAAATCATAACTTGTTCTTGACTTTAGTCTTTGTTTTTCTAATTCTGAAGGGAGTTGAGGTAACCATTCTTCTAGCTCTTTTTTTATTGATGTTATTGCATTATTTTGTATGGTCTCGTCTATTAAATAATGTTTTGCAGGAAATATTGTTACAATCGTTTCTTCTCTGATGGTTTCTTTTGTATCTTTGTTCAATGTATAAATATTCTCGATTGTATTGCCATAGAGACTTACTCTGATCATTTCTTTTGAATATCCAGGTACAATGTCTATAGTATCTCCTTTTGATTTGAATGTTCCGTTTAAAGGACTAATGTCGTTTCTCTCATATCTTATCTTTACCAGTTTTTGAATAATAGATTTCCTTCCTATGCTCATTCCCTTTTTTAAAATTATTGATTGTTCTTTCCATTCTGTAGGAGATCCAAGTGAATAAATACAAGATACCGTTGCAACAATTATTGTAGGTTGCTCTGATAATAGCATAGATGTTGCTTCAAGTCTCATCTGTTCTATTTTTTCATTGATTTCTGTATCCTTTTCAATATAGGTATCTGTCTGTGGCATATAGCTCTCAGGCTGATAATAATCATAAAAACTTACAAAATATCCTACGTTATTATTAGGAAAAAACTCTTTAAATTCTGCATATAGTTGTGCTGCTAGGGTCTTATTATGGGAAATTACTAAAACGTTTTTATTTACTCTGGATATAACATTTGCAATAGTAAAAGTTTTACCACTACCGGTAACTCCCAATAATATTTGCCTTTTTTTATTTGATTTAATTCCGTCAACCAAACTATTAATTGCCTGAGGTTGATCTCCTTTGGGAGACAAAGTATTGGAAAGAATAAATTTCTTTTTTCTGTTTGTATTTAATATTTGAAGGTTTTGATCGTCTTCGTTGTTAATGCTATCTTTTAAAATATTATCTACGGTAGAAAAATTATTCAATCATATTACGCTATGTACTGCGCCGAATAAATATCATTTCAAAATCCCATGTAAAATAATTAGGTAAATTTATTTAATGCATTAACTGGGGAAATTCGAGAACCTTTAAAAGCTGGATATAATCCCGCAAATATACTAAGACCTATTACTGCTATAAAGATTTTTAAAACCTCTATTGCATCGAAAACCGGGTAAATCTTTATTGGTAGTTTCAGAAAGTACAAGAATGCATTTAAAAGAAGATGAGAGCCTGCAAATCCAAATACTATTCCAATTGCTGCTCCTATCATACCAATTATTATGGATTCAGTTAAAAACATTCCTAGTATAGTCCTATTTGTTCCTCCCAATGCCTTTAATATTCCAATTTCTCGTGTTCTTTCAATAACTGAAGTATATATTGTAATTATTATTCCTAAGGATCCAACTATTAGAGAGAAAACTGCTATACTGGATATGAAAGTAGAAATGCCAACTATAAATTTAGTAAGAGTTTTAATGATTTCTAAAGAATTTAATATTGAAACTTGATTATTGAAGTGTTTCTGTATCGTTTTTACAATACTATCAACTTTGTTAATATCGTTGTATGTTAAAAATAATATGTCATAATCATTTGATTTGTTAAGGATCTCCTTTCCTAAATTGGTTTCAACAAAAACAGAATTATCTATTATTGGGTTGCCTGTGGCGTTTACTATTGAGACAACCTCAAATTTATTACTATCTTTTGAATTTTCTTTTGCTGTCCCTGGCATTGATGTAGATAGGTTTGTACTATCTTTAACATTTTGAACCGTTATCGAGTTGTTGATTGCCTTTACCCCTCCAGTACTTTTATTATTTGTTAGAGAAAGTATGTCGCTTATCTTTTGGGGTATTATTATAATTTTATCATTTGATGATATTTTCTTTAATTTTAGATTGTTACTATTGAATCCTGGGATAATTTTATCTATATCAGAAAAATTAGCTGCAATTGTATTGGTTATTTCAGATTTATCTTTGTTTTTTAGTAGTACCATACCTTGATATGCGGGGTCTACAAAACTCACTCCGCTCAGATTTTGCAAATATTTTATTGCATTATTATCAAAAGGTATCCTCTTATCAACGACTGTCAAGTTTCTATCAAATAAAACTTCAAGTTTATTTTGGATATTCTGTAAGTTTGATTGTTGGATTTTATCTGAATTTGAAATTATTATTTGGTTTGGGAGTATATTTTTAAAGTTCTGTTGTACAAAATCAATTAGCCCTTGTGTTAAGCTATTTAGAGATACTAATAAACCACAACCCATTGTTATCATAATTATTGTAAGGCTAGTCCTAGTTTTCCTTTCTTTAATGGAACTTAATGTCAAAAATACAATCTCTTTAAAATCCATCTTGTTCTAAAGTATATTTTAATTTCAAAGTTATATAATGCTTTTAAGTTTCCATCTTAATCTTATTTTGTTGGGAAATTCTAATGAAATCCTTTCGATTCAAAATATTGAATGTGAACCACTAGGTAGTCTAAAGGATTGTCTTTTAGAAGATGGTTTTAAAGTTACAGAACTTCTTACCGTAAAACAAAAGATCCCAGATAGAGTTGATAATTTTGATGCGGTAATTATATTGGGAGGCCCAATGTCTGCCAACGATAATTTAGAATTTTTAAAAAAAGAAATACAGGTAGTTGTTGATACTCTTAAACTTGAAATTCCTGTTTTAGGCATATGTTTGGGTTCGCAAATCATTGCTAAAGCTCTAGGTTCAAGAGTATACAGAGGATCAAAAAAGGAAATAGGCTGGGGATCAGTAGATATATCTGATATTGGTAAAACTTCACTTTTTAAAGGAATTGATGATAGAAAAATGCAGGTTTTTCATTGGCATGGTGATACATTTGAAATGCCAAATAATGCAAAGACTTTATCTTTTTCTGATAAATACCTTCAAGCCTTTGAACATCAAACTGCTTTTGGAATACAATTTCATTTAGAAGTAACAAAACAAATGATTTTAAATTGGATGCAAGAATATCAACAAGAAATTTTTAATGAAAAAATACATGAGGATGATATTTTATTTAATATCGATAACAAAGTTAATGATTTAAATAAATGCTTAAAGATTGTTTATAATAATTTTATTTCTCATCTAGATAGTATTTGATATTTACAAGATTTGTATGTTTGATATCAAATTTAATCTGAAAATATTGAAAATAATAGAATCAAATCAAACAAAAAACCAGCAAATTAATTGTAATTAAATATAGGATGTTCAAATCATGATACTATAACTATATGTTTTGAGTGTTAATGAAAGAGATCATTTTAAAACAAATATTTAATTTTACTTATTTAAGGTATTGAATAAGAACATACTTATTTAATGGAAATATCAAGAATGATGATTTTATTGTTATAATTTATAATTGCTAAGA
>JBQCGN010000264.1:0-3495 GCA_051955655.1 Candidatus Nitrosocosmicus sp.
GTATTACAGGATTATGAACAACACAAAGATTTTTTGTTTGTCTGTAATATCTGTAAAATAAAATTATCTAAAAAGATTAAGCAAGGTTTGATTACAGAGTAGACAGGCCAAACAACTAACAACAAATCAATACTCAAGTCCAACAAGACAAAGCAAGCGATAATTAGAAAACAGGCAAAAAGATATCCTTAATTTTTTGTAAATAAACCCCACTCAAGAACAATAAAATAGAAATAATATGGATATGGTTGCATATACAAACAATAAGCAATTCTGCTTTTTAAATTGAAATTGATACACGTTGAAGCATTATCCAATCGAATTGTAAACTATAAAAAAATGGATAAAAGTGTTAACACCACAAAGAGTATTCACATAAATGTGCAACTGTTAAACTAACAATACGCATTTTAATTTTATTTACAACAATCCGTATTGTATGAATATTTTTTCTCCTGATTGAAAAAATGACGGTTTTGACGATAAAAATGACGGAAATGACGGTGACCTTTATAAAGCTTTTTGATTAAATATATACTGTAAAGGTTGACAATATCAAACCCTTCTGCTAAATCAAATGTTATACAGGCATATCTTAATGGCAAATCAAGAGATCAAATTTCAAAAGAAGCAAAAATATCTACAGGAAAAATATCAAATATAATTTCGGATTGGAAGACAGGTATAAAAATACCTGATATAGATGAATTGAGAGAATTTGCAGTTATAGTTAAAAAATCAGGGATGACAATGGCACAATGTGCTAGAGGATATAGAATAGCTCAGATGATGGATAATTTACAGATTTCAGACGACGAGTATTTTGAAGATGAAGAAAGGACAGAGGAAAATTTTAGTGCTAACCCCGTCATAAACGATGAAAAAAGAATGAATTTTTTAACATTTGTATAGGATATTTATATAAATTGTACTCAATTAAAAATACCTCCTTCCCACATATTTTCATGGATAAAAGATTTACTTGATCATCGCATTTGTTTTTCAAATGACACTAAACCATTTTCTTTGAACAACCAATCAAAACAGAAGAAGGAAAATGAGGACTACAACAACAATGACAATACGAAACAAGCATTAGGTTCCGCGTCCACATATAAATCAGGTTTACCTCATTTACAACTACAATCTAAAAATGAATTAGATATTGATGATATTTATCAACCAAGTTCCAGTATCCATAATACAAATGAAATTTTAACATCAGATTCCCCTTTCAATACATTAAAAGATAATTTGAAGACAGAGGAAATCAAAATACCTTTCATATCACAATTATCTTTTTTCATCAATCAAAAGAAAAAAATATGCGCTAAATTAGAAAACGAAATAAAAAACTTAAAAAATGTTATAAAAGATTTACAAGATGAAAAAAATCAATTAGTTTACGATAAAAACCAAATAATTAAAAGTAAAAAATTTATTTTATCATATATTAATTGGTTCTCTAAATTAAAAAAAGACCTATGGGAAAACTATTCTATAGCAATAGAAGACGATATACAAGATTTTTCAAAGCTTGTATCAGATTTTAAAGAACATGGATATGATGCTCATCAGATAATAAAAGAGTACCTAAGATCATTATCAATTAAACTAGAGATAAAAACAATTGAATCACATATCGCAACACTTTCTGTTCAAAGAGAATCTTTGAATAATAAGATCATTATCAATTAAACTAGAGATAAAAACAATTGAATCACATATCGCAACACTTTCTGTTCAAAGAGAATCTTTGAATAATAATATCTTATCTATGCAATCTCAAATAGAAATTCATAAACAAACTCTGGATGCCTATTATCAACTTGAGGTCATGGGATTTGGGCTAAAAGAGTTAAAAAAATTATGGAACACTATCAGGGAAATAGGGTCTTCTAATAGAATTTCGTCAGATGAGGCATATAAAAAATTTTTCAAAGACATAGAGGAAGACTACGACAATAAACTGGGATTTGATGCCAAAGTGCACGAAAAAAGAAATGAACTTTATCAATTAAAAAATCAGCTAATTGTAGACAGATTTGCATTACAGTTGCAGCCATATGTAGGAACAGTTCTACAAAATCTTTTTCAAAATGGAGTAAATGAAGAAGATATTATAAATATGAACAGTCTAATTACAAAGTTTTCAAAAAGTAAGGACATTAGTACTACAAGTTATCCTTTGAATACAGAAATAAGTAAGGGGGAACAAAATTTAGACACCGACAACAAAAATGAAAGAACAAAGTATTGGAAATTATTTATATATAACCTTGAAAATTTAAATGACATCCAGTCGGAAATAAGAGAGCAAATAGAAAATCGCAATAGAGTGCAAAAAGAACTTGATTATTTAAATAAACAAAAACAAGAGTCCGCTGCTTATGCACAAATTGCTACTTCTTTTATAAATGCTATAAACCAAAGAATTTCTTATCTAAAAGGATGTATGGATTTTTTAAACAGCGAAATGGAGAAAAAGACGAATAATAAATATCCAATATATTCTCATTTGTTACCTGTTGTTATAATATTTAACGATGTACAAAAAGAGAATAAAGATGATTCCAAAGATAAGAAAACATAAATGATCTTTAAGTCAATAAATTTACAGTGAAAACAACTATTGAATATGAATGATTACAGTAAATACAATTCAATTTTATGTTACTTTTCAATCTTGATACATAATTGCCTTTTGCAAAAAGAGATAATGCAACTGAATTTCTAAATCTCTGTTCAGTAAGAGATTATTTTGAAAACACAAATATAATGAATAAATCCACTAAAACAAACTTATAGAGATAGAGAGGGAGATAAAGATGATAACATAGCAATGTTAGAAGATCAGCTTTTGTTATTATCAGAACAATTAAAAGATTAAGAATGTAATCAATATCAGCAGCAGATTCTACATAGTTAATGAAAAAATTTTAGTTGAATATCATTGTGTTATCAGCTAATTATTTAAAGGCATATTGAATCAGAAAATCTGATAAATGACAGACCTGAAAAATAAAAAATTACGGAATAAAGGGAAACCACATTATAATTATATAAATTTGTCATTTATTTTACAAGCCAAATAACATATGTTATATTATTTAAGCCATTTTAATTTACATATTTTGAGCAAGAGAAACGTTACCGCATTCATATAAAAACAAAAAAAATGAATTGTCTTCCGATGATCTCCTAACAATAAAGACTGGAGAATTACTGGCAAAAACTGAAGAATTACAAGAAGTAAATCAATCGCTTGATATTTTAAATGGAGATGTTAGTAAAAAGATAAATGAGTTAAAGCAAGCAAAACAAGATTTGAAAAATTCAGATAATCAGCTTTTAATAGCAAATGACAAACTTACAGAAACTAATGAGAAATTTGCCGCAGTCAACAAAGAACTTGCCGCAGTCAACAAAGAACTTGCCGCAGTCAACAAAGAAGTCGTCAGCCTCAATAAGCAGGTAAAAAGTCATCAGGAAAAG
>JBQCGN010000265.1:0-3364 GCA_051955655.1 Candidatus Nitrosocosmicus sp.
TTCACTTATTAAAATCTTGTCAAGACAACAACAAAGCATCTATATAAACTGCAATATACATCCGGATTAATTTACATAATGAATTACTTATGAATAATCCTATTTAACGTAGGAAAACATAAGAAAAATTATAACTCTGTTATCTAGTCATACAAACACATAGTTTCGGTTTTAAAATTACTTACGGTTTACAAATTACAAAGCAAAAGAAATAATTAATTTATTTCATCTTTTGGTAAATAAGAATTTCTAGATATATTTCAATTTTCTTATATCTAACAAGTTTATCAGTAGGTTTAGATTTATATTAAAAGTAGTTACCATCGTTCTTAATCTAAAGTTCTCTAAGACCAATGGATAGATCTCGCCTATATCACCTATTTCATGTTCATCCAATAAAATTCTAGCCGAATGCCCTTTCATATAATATTCTACAGTGTAATAAGGAGTTTTAATATTCTTATTAAAACAATATTTCATCAAAGATTCTAATACCGATTTAATTTCAGAATAATCAGTATTATTATGAGCAATAATAACTCCTAAATGCCATTCCTCTTTAATTTCAGAATTTTGAATTTTGAAAGTTTTTCCTATCTCAAAAAGTTTCTGAGGATATTTTTCATGGATATTTTTAGAAAGTGTCATCATCATGGAAGGAATTATAGAATTTCTTAAAAATTCAAAATCTGAAGCTTTGGAATCTGCAACCGAAACAATATCATCAAGAATATTTTTTGTATCAATGAAAAAACTATTAAGTATTTTCGCTGAGATCATATTTGTGTTTATTATCTCAATAAATCCTAATCCCACCAATATTTCTCGGATATTATCAAAAATTAGAGAGTTTACATGCTTTTTACCTGATATATATAGAGAAGGAGTAGAAGGGATAAAGTTATAAATTCCATAACCTAATGCTACTTCTTCAGAGATATCAACTGGATTATTGACATCAATTCTATATCTTGGAACCATACATTCAATACCCGTATCCGAAACTCTTCCCAAACATCTGCTTTTTCCAAGACATTTAATTATAGTTTCAATAGAAAGGTCAAGTCCAAGAATATTGTTTATATAGTCTGAAGTTACCATCATTTTTAAAGGCGCAAGATTCGGAGATTTGATTATATTTTTGGAAGGGCTTTTAATATTTACACAATAAATTTGAAAACCCATATCAAATAATTCAAAACAAAGAATAGAAAGAATATCCTGAGCAGTCTTTTTACTTGTGGAGGTTACTTCTATGAATAGATTTTTGGTGTCCAAAGTTAATTTTGAAGCATTTCCATTTATAATTGGCGGAAAACTTAAAACATTTTTTTTGGAATCAAACAATATTGGAACCCTATCAAAACTATTAATTATATGTGCATAAGTTTTGCCGACATCCATATCAATTAAGATATTTTCAATTGTAAATTCATGCTGCTTATCCAAAGGAACAAAGGAAAAACTTTTTGAAACAGTATTGTAGTCCAAAGGAAAAACAATAGAATTCAAATCATGTAATCCAATAGAAGATTTTTTTCTTTTTCGCCCTAAACCATTGTGAAGAACTTCTTGGATTGAAATTAATTGGGATAATTCAAATTCATCAACAGAATTTTCCCTTTTCCCAACAACTCCATAAATAAAAGGTCGAATATTACCAATTGTATTATCAACATTAATTGTATAGTCAGACTCTTTTACATTTCCTTTTATAGGCAAACCTGTTTCTATTTCGAATAAACCATCTAAAGCCCTAAGTATACCATTTTCGGAAGCAAAATCAGGTCTGTTAGGATTGAATTCAACCCTTATAATACCATCTTCTTTATCTATTCCTTCAATATCCAACCCTACATAAGGCAACTTATCGATAATTTCATTTAAAGAAATATTAGGAAAGGAATTAGACAATCTAGACAATCTAACTTTTACAACAGGCATTTAGATACACCTTTTAACCAAGTAAGATTATTAGAATACAATTCCCTTATATCATCCAAATTAAATCTTAACATTGCTAATCGTTCAAATCCTCCCCCCCAAGCCAGCACAGGATTTTTAAGTCCTAATGGAGCTGTAACTTCAGGTCTAAAGATTCCCATCCCAAATAATTCAATCCATTTATCAAATTTGTCATTATAAATCATAGATTGAATAGATGGTTCGGTATAAGGAAAGAAAGTAGGCCAAAACTTTATTTTTTTTATTCCCAATTTATGGTAAAATTCGGTTTGAATTCCCATCAACTGCTTTAAATTAGCATTTTTGCTTGTAAAAATGCCTTCAACTTGGTGAAATTCCACTAAATGTTTAAAAGAGACTTTTTCATTTCTAAAAACTCTTCCAATAAGAAAGACTTTATCATCTTCGGGTTTTTCTTTAGCAAGGTATTGTATAGTTACTGGAGTCGTATGTGTCCTCAGTACATATGGTTCTGATTCGGACACATTCCATTTATAGTCCCAATTATCTTCGTGAATTTTGGCAATATCTTTAATTAATTTATCAGAAGGCAATGATGAAACAATATCTTTTTGAGAAGTCAAATAGAATGTATCTTGCATTTCCCGAGCAGAATGATCTTGCGGAATAAATAAAGCGTCAAAATTCCAAAAAGATGATTGAGATAAGTTGCCTTCAATTTCACTAAAGCCCATGCCTATCAGTATTTCTTTAACTTCATCAATAAAATCAATTAAGGGATTTTTTCTTCCACAATTCAATAAAGGCAAAGGAGCTTCCACATCAATTTGTTGAAAAATTAAATGTCTCCATTGACCATTTGCTAAAAGTTCTGGTGTTAGTTTATTTTCCAAGATTTTTTTAGTAGGATCTAAGAAAGATGCATAATTATCACGGGCAGAAAACTCTTCATATGTAATTAAACCACGATCAGAAATTTTATATTTTTTGTTAGAAATTTTTTTTATATCTAATACATTGGGCCTTTTAGATAAAAGATCGAATGAAGCAACTTCATCGGTGTCTAAATCAGAAAGTAATAATATATTTGTTTTAATTAATTTCTTTATCAACAATTCTTCTTTTGACAAGTTTTCTGATTCAGGCAATAACATAATCTGTTTATTTTTTATGTTGATCCAGCCATTATTTTTTGCATGTTTTATTGCGGCAAATACTTCGTTTTCATTGCTGCTGAAATCATTACTTTTAACAATATCTACAACAATATTCAATCCGTTTTTAACACAATTGACTAATTTTCTTTCAGGAAGTAAAAAAATATTATTTTTCAATAGATTACTTTTTAAAGAAAATTTAAACTCGGTAGTGTCTTCAATAGTTATTAAATTTTTAAACCTTAGCCACTCAATACCTCTTCTGATTTGATCAATATACA
>JBQCGN010000266.1:0-4408 GCA_051955655.1 Candidatus Nitrosocosmicus sp.
AAATTCAATAGAGAGCAAATAAATCTTTATTTAACGGTATAATTAAGCTAAGCTCAATATTACCACACAATTTCGATAATAAGTTAAGAAAAGAACAGGAATTAGATATCTAGATTAAATTTTAATAAATTATATAACAAAAGAATTAAATTTAAAACTTATTATTAGAAGAGAAATCATAAGTTTTAAAATTAAGAAAAACATAATAAAACAAATAAATTTAGGCATTTTAAAGAAAGACTGTTATATTTATGGATAAGTTGCAATTATCAGAGCTATGCAAGATTTCAAAGCATTCCGAATGTACAGAATGCATGTGTAATTGCCATGTGCCCGGTACATTGGAAAACCTAGCAAGAAAGATATCTCTACTGGATAAGAAAAATCCAGGAATAGGAGAATCGATTTGAAATATTATTTTCCATAACTAAATTTACTGGAAAGATTAATTACTCAAACCTTCTTCCTCTTCTTCAACATCTTTATTAATTGTTTGTTGAACATCCTCAGTAACTATAGAAGTGTTAATATCTTTGCTTGTCCAGAATTTTGGATAGGTGTTAGGCCTCATCACTATTCTTTTAATTTGAAAAGAAATACCCTTCTTTTGTTTAAAAAAATCATCAAAATTCAATAGAGAGTTGCCTAAACCAATTATTTCTCCTTTTTGAGTATAAATACCAACAAAGTCGTGTTTCTTTAGATTTTTTTGAATAGATACAACACCAGGTAAAGCTAAATGATCACCATGACATAAAGCATCAACTGCAGTATCTCTAATGGTAACAGCAGGTAGTTCAGTTAATGCAGTTTCGATAGGATTTACTAGTTTTCTTAATTTATTCTCGTCGCCTTGTTCGTTATAAATAGAGAAGGCATCAACTAAATCATGCAACCTAACAAATTTGGTTTCATCCTTAAAATTCATTACTCTTGTCCGTCTTAATTCGATCATTGATGCGCCCCCTTCAAGTATCTCCCCCATATCATAAATCAGCTTCCTAATGTATGTTCCAGATTCACATAATACTCGCAGTAAAAAGAGTCTATCAAAGTGATCCAATAAATTCATTTCATAGATTGTTCTTACCCTCGTTTGACGTTTTACCGAAGACCTCTGTGGAGGTTTTTGAAAAATTTGTCCAGTAAATTCTTGAATTATTTTTGTCAATTTTTCAAGAGGAATTTGATTATGAAGTCTAGCTAAAGCGATATACTCCTTTGGTCCGAGCAACAAAAAAGGAACTATTTTTGTTCCTTCACCTAATCCTATAGGCAGTAGACCAGTTGTTCCAGGGTCTAACGTACCGCTATGCCCAGCTTTTTCCAACCTCAATATTTTTTTTATGTATGAGACGATCTCATGACTGGTATGGCCAGGGGGTTTATCCAGCAAAATTAATCCATAAATGAACAAATTTTCAATAGGACGTTTAAATGGATAAAATCCATAATTTTCATCGGTTAGACTATCATTTATTTTTACAAGATTTTCTAATTGAGCAAGATTTTGTATCATGTATATCTCTCTATATCACGATAAATAAATAAATCAAGAACATTTAATTTGCTCAATAATTTTCAAAGATAAATCTATAAGAGAATCTAAAGATAACAAATCAGTATTCAAAGCAAAATCAAAAACATCTAATTTTTCTCCAAAATCAAATTTATAAATATTCCTATAAATTTCCCTATTTTCATTATCTCTTCTTAAAACTATTTTTTTTGCATCAGTAAAATTAATACCATCCCGCTTTGCCATCCTTTTTGCCCTATTATCAACGGAGCCATGTAACCAAAAATTTATGGTAACATCGGAAATCCAAGGAAGTGTATAACTAGTAATTACAACGCTTCCTTTATTTGCAAGATCAACCAACCTATTGTCAACTTCTCTATCAAACATTGGATCTTTATTTCTAGTGTTCATAAAACTCTGTGCCTCTTCTGTATCCCACCAATCATGATTCAAAGAAGAAGAATATCCACGTTCAAAGGCCATCGTTTTTAATATATCTCCTCCATTCCATTGTTTTAGGTTAAAATTTTTTGCAATTTTTTCTGCAATAGTGGTTTTACCTACTGCAGGCCAGCCTGAGATAACTATGCTCATATTATCTATATTTTTGTTGTTTATTTTTTTTTTAAAATAATTTGTTTCATTTGATCCCATTTTTAACACTAAAAGTAGATTTTTCTCTTTTTCAACTCCTGTATATATAAAGTTATCAATATAGTCAAGATTTGAATAAATATTTATGTAATATACATTTACCAATCAATTTAATAATTCATTTAAATTTCTAAATCTATTTTGATTTATTTAATAGAATGGAAAAATCCCTACATTAAAAATAGAAAATTATTTTTGATCGCATTAGGCTATTATATTGCAAATTCTATTAGTTGCTTCTTCAAGCTGGCCGTTATTATTTTGAATTATTGAAAAAGGACATCCCAAGAATATTGAGCTTGACGCAATCATTATTTTAGAGATATTTAATTCGTTAGATATATCATCAGCAGAGATCATATCTCTTTTTCTAGCAATATCCGTTTTACGCCTTTCAACTACTTCTTCAGAATTTGCAGTTAACAGGATCAAATGTGATGGTTTTAGAATATTAAGTAGTTTGTAAGGGATACCAGGATAATATCCTTCTAAAGTATTTATAAAAAGATGAGTATCAATAAGAACTATTTCGTTATTTAGTGAATAGATATAATTGGCAGCCATTTCTTGTAACGATTTTTGTTTTTCAATAGACAGTTTTCTAAGTTCATCTCTATTTGAAATGGATAAAAGTTTCGCCTGTTCAAACATAATCGTACCAAATTCTGCCATTTTTATATCTAACCCACGTTTAGAAAGAGTATTTAAAATATTTGTTATAACAGTAGATTTTCCTACCCCGGGAATTCCAACTATTATAACTCTTTTTGTCATCAATCTTTATTAAAAAATTAATCCAATATTTTTATCTTTACGATCAAAATCAAAATTATTATTAGTTGAAGATTTTTTAAAAAAATTAAAAAAATTTATTGGTCAGAGATTGATTGACTTTCCTAATCTCTACCAAGTAATGTTGCTAGTTTAGGCATATGAACATCGACCTGCTCTCTTACTAGTAAGTTATAATAATTTACAAGTATGTCAACCATCAATAGCATTCCTATACCTGATCCGAATACATTAAATACATTTGACACCGAAGCCAATAAACCTATAATTATTCCTCCTATTATAGTAACAGACGGGATATACCGATTCAATAAAGATTCAACAGAACTTTCAGATCGCCTAAATCCAGGAACTTGGACATCTGCATCCAATAAATTCTTTGCAGCTGATTTAGCAGAAAGTCCTCCAAGTTCCACCCACAACCGTCCAAAAACAGTGACAATAGCTGTGAGAAACAGGACATAAACGACCGCATGTACAGGATCGGCTGCTGTTCTCTCCAAATTTCCAGGTGCTGTAATATAATAAAATAACCCGCCCGTTGGGCTTTGTGATTGTGGAGAATATTGCGCGATCCAGTTAAACATTGGATTATCATTATTAGGATTATAATTTGCCCATAACATATGTCCGATGAACATTGCATTTGCAAGCAACGCAGAAGACAAAATGACCGGGATGTTCGAAGTATATAAAAGTTTTATTGGATATGTAGCAGTAAATCCTCTATACCGTGTAGATACGATAGGAATATCAATATGAATACCTTGAACATATACGAGTAATGCCAATATCCCACCAGTAACGCCTAATCCAAAAACACTGGGTAAGTTAGGTACAGGCGCAGGCGGTACTGTACGCAATAAAGCGTCCGCAATATGACCCTGAGTACCACTTTGAATAAGAAAAGGTATCAAACCTGAAAACTCTTGATAATTCGGGATAGGTATTGGATTGAAAATTGCCCATAGAATTTGTTGAGCTACACCAGCTGCAATAAATATACTGATACCCGAACCTAGACCCCATCCCTTCTGTACTAGCTCATCCAGATACATTACAACAATACTTGCAGCAATCAATTGCGCAACTAACACCATCAAATGATAATGAGTAGGAGTTTGACTGCCATACACACTAACACCATATAAAGAGCCCTCTGCAATGATAACTATAATAGTAACAATTTTAGTTGCAGAAGTAAAAAGTGAACGATCATCAGGATCTTTAAAATTCAATTTTAATATATCTGATCCTTTTAATAACTGCATAAGTAATCCTGCAGTAACTATAGGTCCAATACCTAGCTCTAAAAGGGTTCTTTGCTGAGCTGCAAAAATAACTCTAGCAAAGGCGAGCGGGTCCGCTGCTCCAGGGTTAATGTGAGTACCAAATAATGGAACTTGTCCCATTACAAAATAAATTAACAGGGCGATTCCA
>JBQCGN010000267.1:0-3659 GCA_051955655.1 Candidatus Nitrosocosmicus sp.
TGGAATTCACTGAATCTGCATATTTTATTTCATTTATTCCTATTGCGAATTTCCTTTCTCCTTTGTTTATTTGATGCATTACATTATCTAACACTTTTGAGACAATTGCTATCTTGCTATTTGACATGATTTCTTTCATTGCGTCTGATCTTAGAAATACAAAAAATCCATCTTGTCCTGATGTTTCTATGCCTTCGATTAATACCATATCTTTATTTATATGAGGGTCTTTTTCTTTGATATAGTTTAGGAATTTTCTCTTTGTCTCTCCCGGGCCAAAAATTATTGTTTTTACTTCATCTTCTTTATATGTATTCAGAGAGTTTATAATATCATCAAAATAGTTTTTGATGAGTGTGTCATTTTTTTGATTTGTATTATATCGCTTGCCGGTTTTTCCTGAATAAATATTAGGAGTAGTTTTCAAATTTGTACCATTTAGCCTTGCAATTGACGTTTCTTCTGAATCCATTGAAATTAAAATATATTTGTATTCTGTCGTAGAATTTTTAATCATTCTTAAAAAATTTTCATTCCAGCGTGGTTTTTCTAAAATTATTGTATCATTTATTTTTATGACGACCGAATGGTATAATCCTCTTGGAATATTATCGTTATTTGAATTAATTATTACTCCTGAGATTTTCAATCTATCTACTGTGTCATCAAAACTTATTTTTTCTATTCTTAAATTTATTCTTATCTTGATCCTTTCTCCTTTATCTGGTCTAGCAAATTCTTTATCTTGTTTTATTACTCTAGTAGTGTCAACAAAAACGTTGTCTCCTAATTCTATTACTCTTCTAAGAGTAAAAAGATCATCAGGTTCCTCTGGAGTAATTGCTATTTTATTTTCAGAATCTCGTATATTATTGGTTTTCATGTCTACTATAATCTAAAATTCTATTGAATTTTGTTATTCATATCTAATGATTCTTTATATTAATTATTGCCTTCTCAGAATGTCTTTACTTATTATATAGGAGGCTACTTATTGAAATGAGATTACATGGAAGGTATCATGTAATTATATAATCCATTGATATTCTCTTTACTATAATAAAATGATGTCTAGTAGTTTTAAATTTATCTTCGCCTTCGAGTTTTTTATATTGTATTATATTAATAAAAGTTAATCTTCAGGATTTCTTTTAGATACTTTCTATAAAAATATAAATTGCTTGAAATGGTAGTAGATACACGAATATAAATAAAAATAAAAACGATTTTTGACTATGTATGAAATATTAATTAGCGATTGTTTTATCTTGCTCTAAGTTAGTTATTATCGACTGATAAAAATAGGACAAACTCCTTACTCAAGATCTTCGTCATATATCGGTAGGGCATTTCAATTCATCGTTTGTCCTATTTTTTTTAAATTTGTGTATTAATAAACTTTAATTATTTTTTGATTCTTATTGCATCTTCCCATAAATATTTAAAATAATCTTTTGCAAAACTTGCTAATCCTACATGTTCTGCCCAAATGGCAATTAAATCGTAATTGTTATTGATATCGCTCTTACCTTCTCCAAGTAGAATTAAAACTTGCTTGGAATCTCCTATTACTCCACCGCCAAACATGCTGTTTTTTAATCTAATCTCTGCAACTCTCGAAATCGATTTTATTACTTCCTCATTGGTTTCTTCTGATGCTAAAACAATGATTTTTACACCTTTTTCAAAAAGTTCTCTTAGAAAAGGTTGAATGGTTCTAATTACTTTTTCTGGAACTTTTGGAATGGCAATTAAAATCTCCTCCTTCGAAGACTTTATAATTTCTGTTACTTTGTCTGCTATATTGAGCAATCCGCTTACTACCCATATATCTGGTTTTTCTTTTAAGCCTGTTTTTTCATATATTGGCATCAATTCGTTGATCAGGATATTTCTGTAGCTTCTAAAACTATTCTCCATTTCTACCATCATTGCCTCTACTGCAGTAGATGGTGACTTTGGAAAGAAATTCTGTGGTCTAGAATTATCAGAATATGTCCAACCTCTTTCATATAAGTTGTTTAAAACATCATATATTTTTGAATAAGGAACACCTGATTTTTTGCTAATTTCTGCAGCAGTAGTTGACCCAGAAAATAATAAAGTTGTGTATACTCTGATCTCGTAATTTGTTAATCCAAGGCTTTCCATAGATTTTTTTGCCTTGTCGCTAATTTCCATTGATTTAGGAGAATAATTTAAGCAAGTATATTAAATCTTTATATTTTAAATACTGTTTACTGACTAATCACCGTAGTATTTGTGAGATCATGTTTATAAAGGTAATTTAAAATAGTATATAAGGCTTAATTTATGGATCTGATACATATTTCTAATTTAACTACTAAAACTATTGGTTCTAAACGTACTATACGTCATACTCAAAGTATATGCCCTGATTGTAACATGATACTGGACGCAGAAGTATTTGAAAGAGAAGGTAAGGTCTTTATGACTAAAACTTGTCCTAGTCATGGCGAATGTGAGGAATTATATTTTGGTTCGTATGAGATGTACAAAAAGTTTAGCACATACTGGATGGACGGAAAGGGAGCTCAGTCTCCTAATGTTATGGTGGATAAATGTGCTTGCCCTACAAATTGTGGTTTATGTACTAATCATCTTTCTCATTCAGGTCTAGCGAACATAATTGTTACTAATAGATGTGATCTGACTTGCTGGTATTGTTTCTTCTATGTGAAAAAAGGTTTAGAAGGTGCTTATCTGTATGAACCAACTCACGAACAAGTACGAGCAATGATGAAGACTTTAAAAGCAGAACGACCAATCCCTGGTAATTCTATTCAAATTACAGGTGGTGAACCTATGCTAAGAGATGATTTGACCGCCTTGATTAAAATAATGAAACAGGAAGGCGTAGACCATATTCAACTAAATACTAATGGAATAAAGTTAGCGCTCTCTCCAGAAACAATGCGTCAAATTAGAATGGCCGGTGTAAGTAATTTGTATTTATCATTTGATGGAGTGACCCCTAGAACTAATCCGAAAAATCATTGGGAGGTACCATATACTTTAGAATCTGCAAGAAAATGTGGAATGACTGTAGTATTTGTACCCACCGTTATTAAATCTATCAATGATCATGAGCTAGGAGGAATAATTCGTTTTGCACAAAAGAATTTGGATGTAGTTCACGCAGTGAACTTCCAGCCCGTATCTCTTACTGGTAGAATGAGCAAAAAGGAAAGAGAGAAATATCGAATTACCATTCCTGATTGTATAGAGCGAATCGAAGAGCAGACCAACGGTGAGATATCAAAAGATGGTTGGTTCCCTGTTCCTTCATGTATGCCATTAACTAATGTAATAGAGGCTTTTAGTAAAAAACCAAAATATGAACTATCTATTCATTTTGCATGCGGTGCAGGTACTTATGTTTTTGAAGATACTCAAACTAAAAAGTTGACACCCCTTACTTCTTTTGTTGATATAAAAGGATTATTGGAATATTTTGAAGAAAAAACTGAAGAAATAAAATCCGGTTCTAACAGATATTGGGCAATGCTGGATATAATCCGAAAATTAAATCAGTTTGTTGATAGATCAAAACAACCTTATGGACTCGACTTGGGTAGAATGTTTTCAAGTATATTACTTAAACAAAACTTTGATTCTGTAGGCTCATGGCATGTAAG